>JABFXB010000492.1 GCA_013361975.1 Dermatophilaceae bacterium | reverse complement strand
CCACTCGGTGCTCGCCCTCGACAACGTGGCGCGCGGCCTCGCCGGTCTCGACGCCGTGCCCGAGCGCATGGCCGCCGACCTCGAGGCGAACTGGGAGGTGCTCGGCGAGCCGATCCAGTCGGCCATGAGAGCTCTCGGGGCACAGGGGGTTCCGGGCATGGAGGAGCCCTACGAGCGGCTCAAGGAGCTGACCCGGGGCCGCCGCGTCGGCGGTGACGAGGTGCGCGAGTTCGTGCGCGGGCTCGGGCTGCCGGCCGACGTGGAGGAGCGTTTCGTGGCCCTGACGCCGCAGACCTACACGGCGCTGTCGAGCCGCCTCGTCGACGAGTACCTCGCCTGACGGCATACGCCCCCTCGACGCAACACACCGAGCAGGTCACAACGCACCGCGATCCGATCCCGGTGTGTTGCGACCTGCTCGGTGTGTTCCCGTGGGGTGTTCCGGGCTACCGTGCTGAGGCATGGCGCGATCACGGAGGGCCCGGCTGGCCGACCTCGACGAGATCGCCCTCTCGCTGCCCGAGGTGACCCGCGATCCCGCGCAGGGGGGCCGGCCGGCATACCTCGTCAGGGGGAAGACGTTCGCCTTCGCGCGCGGCCCCCGCAAGGACGCCTTCGACCCCGTCACCGGCGAGCCCTATGACGACGTGCTGGCGTTCTCGTGCACGGCCGAGGACAAGGAGGCGATGGTCGGCGACGAGTCGAGCCCCTGGTTCACCACGCCGCACTGGAACGGCTACAACGCCGTTCTCCTGCTCGAGCGCGACCTCCCACGGATCACCGTGGCCGAGCTGCGCGAGGTGCTCACCGACGCATGGCTCGCCAAGGCGCCGAAACGGCTCGCCGCCACGTTCAGCGAGGGTCAGGAGTGACGCGCAGCGTGATGCGGAATACCCCTCCTGGGTATGCTGTTCTCGACCGGAGAGGAGGTGGCGACGTGCCCGGATACACCGGCAGCAAGGACGACTACCTGAAGCGGCTGCGCCGCATCGAGGGCCAGGTGCGAGGCGTGCAGAAGATGGTCGACACCGACACCTACTGCATCGACATCCTGACGCAGGTCAGCGCGATCACCAAAGCACTTCAGGCCGTGAGCCTCGGCCTGCTCGAGGACCACGTGGCGCACTGCGTCGTCGACGCCGCGCGCGAGTCCGACGAGGCCGCGCAGGAGAAGGTGCGCGAGGCCGCCGACGCCATCGCCCGCCTCGTCCGCAGCTGACCCACCCGCCGAACGAAGCCCCGCACAACCCGCCCGAGGAGGCACCGCCGATGAACACCCAGACCGAGATCACCGTCGCCGGCATGACGTGTGGACACTGCACCGCAGCGGTCAGCCAGGAGCTGTCGGCCCTGCCCGGGGTCATGGCCGTCGCCGTCGACCTGCACCCCGGCGAGGACTCCCCCGTCACCATCACGAGCGAGGCTCCCCTCGACCCGGCCGTCGTCGCCGACGCCGTCGCCGAGGCCGGTTACAGCGTCCGATGAGCGACGGGCGGGCACCCCTGGCACCCGACGAGCGCACTCCTGAGGAGGTCCGGCTCGCGATCACCGGCATGACCTGCGCGTCGTGCTCCGCCCGCATCGAGCGGAAGCTCGCCAAGGTCGACGGCGTGGAGTCCGCGACCGTCAACCTCGCCACCGAGAAGGCGCTCGTCTCCTTCTCGGCACCCGTCACGGTCGACGCGATCATCGCCGAGGTGAACAAGACCGGTTACGGCGCCAGCGTCATCGACGGGTCGACCTCCCCGAGCACGTATGCCGTCCCGGCCGACCCGCCGCGCCCTGCCGCAGGTGCCCTGCTCGAGAAGCTGCGCGCCCAGGAGCTCGCCCGCCGGAAGGTGCCGGCGAGTGACCGAGCCGACGGCGGTTCGGCGCCCGGCGACCACCTCGAGCACACGCCGGCCCAGGACGTGATCCGGCCTCGCCTCGTCGCGGCCGTCGCGTTCACCGTTCCGGTGCTCGTGCTCGCCATGTTCCTGCCGTCGCTCGGTGCCAGTCCGTGGCTCCAGCTGCTGCTCTCGACACCCGTGGTGGTCTGGTGCGCCTGGCCGTTCCACCGCGCCGCGGCGGTCAACGCCCGCCACCTCGCCTCGACGATGGACACCCTCGTGTCGCTCGGCGTCGCGGCGGCCTACGGCTACTCCGTCGTCGAGCTGCTCACCGGAGCCCGCGGCGAGGGACACCTCTACTTCGAGGTCGCGGCGGTCGTGACGACGTTCCTGCTCGCCGGGCGCTTCCTCGAGGCGCGCGCCAAGGACTCCGGCAAGGACGCCCTGCGCTCGCTGCTCGACCTCGGGGCCAAGGACGTCGCGGTGCTGCGCATCGACCCCCAGACGCGCATCACGAGCGAGACCCGCGTGCCCGTCGAGCAGCTCGTCGTCGGCGACCAGTTCATCGTGCGGCCCGGTGAGAAGGTCGCCACCGACGGTGTCGTGCTCGACGGTTCGAGCGCCGTCGACGCCAGCCTCGTCACCGGTGAGTCCACCCCGGTCGACGTCGGCCCGGGTGACGAGGTCACCGGCGGTTCCGTCAACACGACCGGGCGCATCGTCGTGGAGGCCCGCAAGGTCGGCGCCGACACGATGCTCGCCGGCATCCAGCGGCTCGTCGAGACCGCCCAGACGGGCAAGGCCCGCGTGCAGCGGCTCGCCGACCGCGTCTCGTCCGTCTTCGTCCCGGCGGTCCTGGTCATCGCGCTCGTCACGTTCGTCGGTTGGCTCGCCACCGGGCACGACCTCTCCCGCTCGCTCGCCGTCGCCGTGACGGTGCTGATCATCGCCTGCCCCTGCGCGCTCGGGCTCGCCACGCCGACCGCCCTGCTCGTCGGCACCGGCCGCGGCGCCCAGCTCGGCACCCTCATCAAGGGCCCCCAGGTGCTCGAGGACACCCGCCGCGTCGACACGGTGGTGCTCGACAAGACGGGCACCATCACCACCGGGGAGCTGCGCCTGCGCAGCATCGCGGTGCGCGGGCGCCTCTCGAAGAAGGCCGCCCTCACCGCCGCAGCCGCGGTCGAGCAGGGCAGCGAGCACCCCATCGCGCGGGCGATCGTCGACGGTGCGGCGCTGGCCCGCATCGAGCTGCCCCGCATCGGCGACTTCCAGTCCAACCCCGGCGAGGGCGCGAGCGCCCGCATCAAGGACACCGAGGTCACGGTCGGCAAGGCCGCGCTCTTCGAGAGCGTCGACCCGACCCTCGTCGAGCACGCCTCGCGGCAGGCCGGCACCACGGTCTTCGTCGGCTGGGACGGCGTCGCCGAGGCCGCCTTGACCGTCGAGGACACCGTGCGCGACACGTCGAAGGCCGCCATCGACCGGCTGCGCGCGCTCGGCCTCACGCCCTACCTGCTCACCGGCGACAGCGCCTCCAACGCGCGCAGCGTCGCCGAGCAGGTCGGCATCCCGGCGTCCAACGTGCGTTCGGACGTCATGCCCGCCGACAAGCACCGGGTCGTCACCGAGCTGCAGCAGCAGCACAAGGTCGTCGCGATGGTCGGCGACGGGGTCAACGACGCGGCCGCCCTGGCCCAGGCCGACCTCGGCCTCGCGATGGGTTCGGGCACCGACGTCGCGATGGACTCGGCAGACATCGTGCTCGTGCGCACCGACCTCGGCGCGGTGGGCGACGCCATCGGCCTCTCGCGCGAGACGCTGCGCGTCATCAAGCAGAACCTCGCGTGGGCCTTCGGCTACAACACCGCCGCGATCCCGCTCGCCGCCTTCGGCCTGCTCAACCCGATGATCGCCGGCGCCGCGATGGCCCTGTCGTCGGTGCTCGTCGTGACGAACTCGCTGCGCCTCAAGCGCTGGCCCCGCTGACCAGCCGGCACGCAGCCCGATCTCGGTGTGCAGTACACGGCATACGTGCTCGGGGAACGACGAACGGCGGCCACCCCGAAGGGTGACCGCCGTCGTGTGCGAGCTGGGAGCAGGGTCAGATGGTGACCTTGCCGTTGGGGGTGTCGAAGGTGACCGACAGCAGCCCGGGCGTGCCGTGCGGCGCGACGAAGGTGAAGTCGATGCCGCCCTTGTCGAAGGTGTCCTCCGGGCCGAGCCACTCGCGCACGCGCTTGGGGTCACCGGCGATCTGGAGGTTGTCGATCGAGACGGCGGTGTCGGCGCCCGCGGACGGGTGCACGGTCATGTCGTCCCACTCGATGAAGTAGGGCACCTGCGGGTCGGCCATGAGGCCCTTGATGCCGAGCTGGCGCCACTTGAGCTCGGTGCCGTCGGGACGGTGCCGGTTGCCCGGGACCGACTCGCGGCCGAGGCGGTGCTCGACGACGGAGATGTCGTCGACCGCGACGACCCACCCGAGCCAGCCGCCGCCGGCCTCGGACGCGGCGCGCACGGCCTGGCCGAACGGCGCCTTGTCGGACGCGGGGTGGTCGAGCACCTCGACGACCTCGAGGTAGTGGTCCTTGGCCAGGGGGAAGATCACGTTGCGCGTGCCGAAACGGGGGTGGACCCCGCCGTCGACAGCGGTGACGCCGATGAGCTTCGACAGCCGGTCGGCGGTGGCCTTGAGGCCACCGGCCTCTGCTGCATAGGAGACGTGGTCAACTCGCATACAAGACATCGTGACACACGCCAAGGGGTGCTCTTGACCACCCCTCCCCCACCCCGACGGGCTCGCATCACGCGTCACACGGGCTTCATGTTCCCGTCATCGCGTATGCCGTCACGCCGCCTCCCACGGGTCAGCGCAGGTCGCGCTGGCGCACCGCCTCGTAGAGAACGATGGCGGCCGAAGCGGCGACGTTGAGGCTGTTGGCCTTGCCGTGCATGGGGATTCGCACGCGGTGGGTGGCCGCCTCGAGGAGGGTGCGGTCGGCGCCGTGCTTCTCGCTGCCGACGGCGACGGCCACACGGCCGGTGTAGTCGACGTCCGTGTGGAGCAGGTCGGTCTCGGGCGTGGTGACGACGAGGCGGATGTCGTTCGCCTCGAGCCACTCGAGCGCCTCGGCCGTCGTGGCGCTGGCGGCGGGCACGGCGAACACGGTTCCCTTGCTCGCGCGCACGACGTTGGGGTTGCCCCAGTCGGTGACGGGGTCGGCTGCGACGACCGCGTCGACACCGGCGGCGTCGGCGGTGCGGAGCATGGCGCCGAGGTTGCCGGGCTTCTCGACGCCCTGGCTGAGCAGGGTGAGGTGGTCGGGGCCGTCGACACGGAGGTCGGCGAGGTCGACACCGACCCGGTCCACGACGGCGAGCAGCCCGTCGGGGCCCTCGCGGTAGCTCACCTTCTCGAAGGCGCTGCGGCTGAGGTGGACGACCTCGACGCGGTCACCGCGCAGCCGGGCCAGCAGGTCGTCCTGGTGGCCGATGTCCTGGCTGCCGGCGCGGCCCGCCGGGCTGAAGAGCTCCTCGCAGACGTAGACGGTGCCCGGCCGCACGCCCGCCGAGAGGGCGAGCCCGATCTCCTCGTAGCCCTCGACGAGGGTCTGGCCCGTCTCCTCGCGGGTGCGGCGGCGGCGTAGGCCGACCAGGCCCTTGAGGCGCGGGTTCGACGCGGAGGTGATGGTCAGCTCGCGGGGGCGGGTCATGTCGGTCATGGCGCGCCCAGCATCCCACCCTCGCGAGGGTCGGTGCCCGGTCAGCCCGGAGCAGGTCATCGCCCGCACCAACGCCTACTGGAGCTGGTCCGAGGCTCCAGGTCGCAAGGGCGACGTGACGCCGGCGGCCGAGGTCGACTTCGGTACGCGTTGGGGGCGGCCCCGTTCCGGGACACCTCGGTGCCCGCCGGGTGAGCCGTCCGGCCTAGGGTGTGGGCATGCTCGACAGGCTGGCCGAGCTGCCCTTCTGGCAGGCGTTCCTCGCGTTGTTCGCGAGCGCCATGGTGCGCTCCAACGGCACCTACTGGGTCGGCCGCGGAGCCATCGCGAGCTGGCGGCGCTACCGCGGCACGCACGGCGAGCTGACGGCACGGGCCGAGGCGCTGCTCCGCCGGCTCGGGCCCGTCGCGGTCACGCTCTCCTACCTGACCGTCGGCATCCAGACCGCGATCCACCTGACGGCGGGGGTCATGCGGATGCCGCTGCGGTGGTACGTGCCCGCCGCGGTCGTCGGCTCGGTCATCTGGGCGGTGCTCTACGCGACGATCGGCCTCGCCGTCGTGCAGGCCTGGCTCGCGGCCGAGGCCGGCTCGTGGTGGGGAGTCGCCGTCGTGGCCCTCGCCCTCGTCGCTGTCGTCGGCTGGGTGGTCGCCCGGCGACGCGCGCGGAGCGACGGCAGCCGCCCCACCGAGGCACCGGTCCCCCGCGGCTGAGCGACCCGCCCGCGCCACCGGTCGGGCACGAGCGAGCGCGACGGCATACGCAAGGATGCGCAGTGCAGGCGGCGGCGTTTGGCCGCTCCCTCGATGCCCCGTAGAATGGGTGTCGAGGGGAGTACTTCCTCGCGCGCTCCGGTCAGTACGGCGGTCCCATGACAGCCCCGGTCCGCGGCCGGCGTCGCCGGTGAAGGAGACCTCAGACGTTCACCGTTCTGAGGAGTCCCATGCCCACTGCCCTGGCGTCCGCCGCCACCGCACCGGCCGCTTCCGAGGCCGCGACCACCGCGTCGATCGGAACCCCCACTCTCTGGATCGCGACGATCGCCGGCGTGCTCGCCCTCTTCGTCGTCGACTTCCTCATCACCCGCCGCCCGCACGACCCCAGCATGCGCGAGGCGCTCGGCTGGTCCGCGTTCTACATCGCCATCCCGCTGGCGTTCGGCGGCTGGCTCTGGTGGCAGTACGGCTCGCAGCAGGGAGTCGAGTACTACACCGGCTACATCGTCGAGAAGTCGCTCTCGGTCGACAACCTCTTCGTCTTCATCATCCTGCTGTCGGCGTTCGCGGTGCCGCGTGAGCTGCGCCAGCGGGTGCTCCTCATCGGCGTCGCCGGCGCGCTCGTGCTGCGCGGCATCTTCATCGCGCTCGGTGCGCAGATGATCGCGAGCTTCGCGTGGACCTTCCTGCTCTTCGGCGCGATCCTGCTCGGCACCGCGGTCAAGGTCGGTCGAGACGCGCTGTCTCACGCCGACCACAGCATCGACGTCGACCAGCTGCGCACCGTCAAGCTGATCCGCCGGTTCCACCCCGTCACCGACGCGTATGCCGGCACGAACCTCACGGTTCGTGCCGACGGTCGCCGGGCCGTGACGCCGCTGGCCCTCGTCGCCGTCGCGATCCTCGGCACCGACATCGTCTTCGCCATCGACTCGGTGCCCGCCGTCTACGGCATCACGGGCGACCCGTACCTCGTCTTCGCGACGAACGCCTTCGCCCTGCTCGGCCTGCGCGCGCTCTACTTCGTGCTCGAGGGCGCCTTGGCCAAGCTGGTGCACCTCGGCCACGGCCTGGCGCTCATCCTCGCCTTCATCGGCGTGAAGCTCGTGCTGCACTGGGCGCACGGCGTCTGGCCGGGTGTGCCGCAGATCCCGACGCTGCTGTCGCTCGGCGTCATCATCGGCATCCTCGCGGTCGTCACGGTGACGAGCGTCGTCGCAAACCGACGGGACGAGGCGAGCGTCGACGTCGACGTCGAGTCAGCCCGGGTCACCGGCGCCTGACCCCGACACGGGCGGGGCAGACCGTCCTACGCCGTCGAGTGCCCACTTCCGCACGTCGACAACTGAGCACTCGACCGGGGCGTCACGTCGAGTGCCCACTTCTCCACGTCGACAACTGAGCACTCGACCGGGGCGTCACGTCGAGTGCTCAGTTGTCGACGTCGGGACGCCCGGGAGGGTGTCGCCCGGGAAGCCGAGGCAGGGCTGAACCTCGACGGTCATCATGCCGGCCTGCACACACGGGTCGGCGGCCATGATCGCCTCGGCATCGTCGGCCGGCACCGTCATGATGGCGATGCCGGCCGTCGTGTCCGACAGCACCGGGCAGAGCACCGCGACGACGCCGTCGGCCCGCATCGAGACCATGCGCCGCTGGTGCTCGAGCTCGATCGCGGCGGCGCCGTCCTGGTGCCGGTCGGGAGCCCAGCGCAGCACGGCGACGCTGAACGGCTCGGCGGTGGCCGCCAGGGCCTGGATCTGCTCGTCGGTCACGTTCGTCGTCATGCCTGTCACATCCCCAGCTTCTGGTGGTCGACCTCGACGAGGGCCACGACGCGCTCCCGGTCGCGGCCGTAGGGCGACCCGATGTACTTCATCGCGATCTCGTCGACCACCTTCCACCCTGGCTCTCCGTCGAGCCACTCGACGACGCGTCCGCGCAGCATCACGGGCGTGAACGGTGAGTCGGCGGGGGTGAGCGAGATGGCAAGGCGCGGGTCGCGGCGCAGGTTGCGGGCCTTGACCGAACCGGGCCCGGTGAGGAAGGCGACCCGGTCGCCGACGGTGCCGACCCACAGCGGAACCGAGTGCGGCGATCCGTCGGGCAGGGTGGTCGCCAGGTGCGCGATCGGGGTGCCGTCCAGGACGGTGCGTACGTCGTCGTCGATCATGTCGAGTCCTCCTGGGGTGATTGCGTCGTCATGAAGGTTCACGGTCAGTTCCTTGAAGGAACTTTCTCGACCCTAGCACCCAGAGTTCCTTGAGGGAACCCCGAATGGTACGTTGAACGCATGCAACGCACCCAGTTCCGCGACATGGCGTGCTCCATCGCCCGCACGCTCGACGTCATCGGCGAGCCGTGGTCGCCCCTCATCCTCCGCGACGTCTGGGTGGGCATGTCGCGCTTCGAGCAGCTGCAGGCCGACCTCGGCATCTCGCGCAAGGTGCTCGCCGAGCGACTCGGCCACCTCGTCGAGCAGGGCGTTCTCGAGCGCCGGCCCTACGACGCCCGCCCACGTTTCGACTACCTCCTCACCGAGAAGGGCACCGACCTCGTCGAGATGCTCATGGTGATGGCGCGCTGGGGCGACCGCTGGCTCGCCGGCGAGGCGGGGCCACCGGTGCTCTACCGTCACCACGCCTGCGGCCAGGTCGCCGTCGTCGACCCGCGCTGCAGCCACTGCGGCGAGCCCATGCACGCCGACGACGTCGACGTGCTGCCGGGGCCGGGCGCAGCCGCCGGGGTCCCAGCCGCCGGCTGACGCCTCGGCCGTCGCGACGTCAGGCCTCGCCGGCAGCCCGTCGCAGCAGCAGCGCCTTCTCGGCGTCGTTCTGGGCCATCGAGGCCGCCCGGGCGAACTCGACCCGGGCCTCGTCGTCGCGCCCGAGCCTCGAGAGCAGGTCGCCCCGCACGCTCGGCAACAGGTGGTAGCCGTCGAGCGCGTTGGAGGCGACGAGGGCGTCGACGACGACGAGCGCGTCGGCGGGGCCGTCGGCATAGGACATCGCGACTGCTCGGTTGAGGTCGACGACGGGCGAGGGACGCACGGTGCCGAGCCGTTCGTAGAGCGCCACGATCTGCGACCAGTCGGTGGCGTCCGCCGTGCGGGCGCGGGCGTGGCAGGCGGCGATGGCGGCCTGCAGCAGGTAGGGGCCGGGGCCCGTCGAGGCGACGAGCGACGTGGCACGGTCGAGGGCGGCGAGCGCGTGCCGGATGAGACCCCAGTCCCACTTCGTGCGGTCCTGGTCGAGCAGCAGCACCGGCTCACCGTCACGCCCGATGCGTGCCCGGGTGCGCGACGCCTGGATCTCCATGAGCGCGAGCAGCCCGTGCACCTCCGCCTCGCCGGGGGCGAGCGCGGCGAGCACCCGGCCGAGCCGGATCGCCTCCTCCATGAGGTCACCGCGCACCCAGTCGCGACCCGACGTGGCGGCATACCCCTCGTTGAAGATGAGGTAGACGACCTCGAGCACGGACGCGAGGCGCGGCGCGAGGTCGGCACCCGAGGGCACCTCGATGGTGACGCCGTCCTGGCTCAGCGTCTTCTTCGCCCGCGAGATGCGCTGGCCGATCGTCGGCTCGGTGGTGAGGAACGCCCGGGCGATCTCACGCGTGGTGAGGCCGCCGATCATCCTCAGCGTCAACGAGATCCGCGCCTGGGCGGTGAGAACGGGGTGGCAGGCGGCGAAGATCAGCCCGAGCACGTCGTCGTCGATGTCCTCGAGGGCGGCGTCGAAGTCGGCCTCGGCCAGGTCGGCCACCCTCAGCTCCTCCATGTGCCCCACCTGCTGCAGCTTGCTCGCGAGGTTGACGTCGCGACGGATGCGGTCGATGGCCCGCCGCCGCGCGGTCGACGTGAGCCACGCGCCGGGCTTGCTCGGTATGCCGTCGCGCGGCCACTGCTCGAGGGCCTGCACGAAGGCGTCCTGGGCGAGGTCCTCGGCGAGGCCGACGTCGCCGACCACGCGCGCCACGACGGCCGTCACCTTGGCGGCCTCCATGCGCCAGACGGCTGCGAGCGTGCGCTGCACGTCGTCGGGCGAGACGGCGTACGCGTTCGGCGACACGGGCGCGGAGGGGTCGTCAGCGGTGGCCTCGGTTGACACCCCGCCACTCTCGCACGCCGGTCGGACGGCGGGGTGCCCTGCCGACGCGGTCAGCCGGCCGCGGCGTTGCGCGCGGCCTCGGCGCGCATCTGCTCCTCGCGCTCGATCATCTCGGGCGTGAGCACGTCGGCGAAGTCCTCGGGCGCGTAGACCTGGCGCAGCTCGAGCGCCTGGCCCGCGTCGGGCGCGCACGAGGTGGGCCACTTCTTCAGCCACTCGAGGGCCTCCTCGCGCGAGCTGACGTCGATGATCGTGAAGCCGGCGATGAGCTCCTTCGCCTCCGCGAACGGCCCGTCGGTGACGACCCAGTCGCCGTCCTCGTAGGTGACGCGGGCGCCCTTCGCCGAGGGGTGCAGCCCCTGCCCGTCGACGAAGACGCCGGCCTTGAGCATCTCCTCGTTGTAGGCCTGCATGTCGGCGAACTGCTGCTCCGAGCCGCTCAGGCCCTCCTCGGTCTCGCTGTTGCCGGGGACGATGATCATGAAGCGCACGATGTTCTCCTCTGTCGGTGCGGGAGTCTCCCGCCTCACCCCCACGTCGAACGGTGAGGCCCGGTTTCGACACGGCCTCGCAGAAGCTTCGACGCGAGCGGGTCAGGCGGGCCCTGTCTGTCCGATGCTGGCACGCACCTTCGCGGCCAGGGTGCGGTAGAAGTCGACGTTCCGCAGGTAGCGGTAGTGGTCCGTCGCGAGGGTGCCCGCCGCGAAGAAGGCCGAGTCGTCGACCCCGTCGATGACGCCCTCGGCGCGGAAGCTGAGCAGGTCGGCGTGGTCCCACACGTTCCACCAGCCGCCGAGGTGCTCCGAGGGCGGGTACGCCGTCGGGCCGGGCCCACGGTCGGGCGCGCTCTCGAGGAAGAGCCCGAGCTCCTCGAAGTAGCCGACCTGCGACGCGGCCGCGCACCAGAAGTCGATGCGCACGCCCTGGTGCTCGGGCATCCGCGGCAGGAAGTGGGTGACGATGTCGTAGACGACCTGCCCTCCCATGCTGTGGGTCAGCACGACGATCGGCTCGCCGCGGCTCTCGGCAGCGAAGGCGGCAGCCTCGAGCCCTGCGAGGACACGCTCCACGATCGGGCCGGGGGCCTGAGCCGTTCCGCGCGTCGCCACGTAGGTCATGACGTCGCCGAGGAAGACCGGCACGAAGTCCTCGACCGGACGGCGCAGCGACGTGGCCAGGTCGCGCAGCCGCCGTATGCCGCGTGGCTCGGTGCTCACGGCGTCCTCGGTGCTCACGGTGCCCTCAGGGCTTCCGGTCGCCTCGACAGCCCCCTCCACAGGCCCTTCGACCGCGGACTCGAGCGCTTGGGCTGCGGCGTCGGTGAGGTCCTGGGGACGCGAGACGAGGGACCGGCCGCCGAAGGCGAACCGGGCACCGAGATCACCCCAGTAGACGCGCATGATCGGCACGCCGGCCGGGTCGGTCGAGATCGCGGGGGCCACGTGCTGGCGCAGGTGGCCCTGGATCGTCGGCCATGCCACCTCGCCGAATGCCCTTGTCGCGCGGGCGAGCTCGGGACGCTGCTCATCGACGTCACGCACGGCCACGCCGTGGACGAAGACGATCGGCACGCGGACGCCCGCCCGTCCCGGCTAGAGCTCGAGCCGAGCGGTGGCCGCCGACTGCACCCCGTCACGGAACGGCACACCGTCGCGCGCGGCCTGGGCGACGGCCTCGAGGACGGGAGCGAGCCCGTCGTCGTCGACGTGGCCGGCGACCTCGTCGGCGATGGCCTTGACCTGGTCGGGGGCGTTGCCCATGGCGACGCCCCAGGCAGCCCAGTGCAGCATCTCGAGGTCGTTGCGCTGGTCGCCGCAGGCGACGGTGTGGATCGGCTCGACCTGCAGGTGCCGACGCACGAGCTCGAGCGCGCTGGCCTTGGACACGCCCTCCGGGTTGATGTCGAGCCACGCGGACCAGCCCACGGCGTACGAGACCCCGTGGAGCCCGGCGCGCTCGACGAGCTCCATGAACTCCTCGGCCGTCGCCTCGGGTTGGCGCAGCGTGACGCGGGTGACGGGGTGGGCGATGAGCTCGTCCCAGTCGACCTCGCGCGACTCGCCCATCAGCTCGCCGTCGGGGAAGTGCTTGCTCACCTTGAAACCGATGCCGGGCTCCTCGACGGCGATGAGCGCGTCGGGAAGGGCGACGCGCATCTTCTCCAGCACCGCGCGGGGGTCGAAGGTGACCATGTCGATGATGGAGTAGCCCTGCGGCACCGTGGGATCTAGCTGGAGGGTCAGGGCCCCGTTGGAGCAGACGGCGTAGCCCTCGCGCACCCCGAGCGCCTCCAGCACCGGGATCGTGGCGATGATCGAGCGGCCCGTCGCGACGACGACGGCCACGTCGTCGGGCAGCGCGCGCACGGCGTCGCGCACGCGGTCGGACAGCTCGCCCATGTGGTTGAGGGTGGTGCCGTCGAGGTCGAGGGCGAGCAGTCGCTGAGCCATGCGCTCACCGTATCGTCCGGCTCGTCGGGCCCCTGCGGCCCGGGCCGGTCGTCAGCCGCGCGGCGTCACGCCAGGCGTCCGAGGGCGTCCTCGATGCCGCGGTGGAGCGTCGGGTAGGCGTAGATCATCGAGCGCAGCCGATCGATCGGCACCTGCCCGTGCACGGCGACGGCCAGCGCGCCGAGCACCTCGCCGCCGGCCGGCCCCACGACCGTCGCGCCGACGAGCACCCCGCGGTCGCCGTCGGCCACCACCTTGATCAACCCGTCGGCCTTGGCGATCCAGCCGCGGGTGGTCTCGCCGAGCGGTGTCACGCCGACGTGGACGTTCGAGAGCTCGTCGCGCGCCTGCGCCTCCGTCAGGCCGACGGCACCGACCTCGGGATCGGTGAACGTGACCCGCGGGAGGGCGGCATACTCGGCGGGCGGACCGTCGTCGCCGAGGACGTCGCGGATGACGACCCCGGCCTGGTACATCGAGACGTGCGTGAACGCGCCCTTGCCGGTGATGTCGCCCACCGCCCAGACGCCGTCGGCGACGCGGCAGCGGTCGTCGACGGGCGCGGTGTGCGCGTCCTTCGCGACGCCGACCCGGTCGAGGCCGACCGCGGCAGGGTCGGCGTGCCTGCCGGTGGCCACGAGCAGCTGCTCGGACGACAGCGTCGACCCGTCGGCCAGGGTCACGGTGAACGTCGAGCCGTCGTGGGTGACCTTGTGGGCGGCCACGCCCTCACGCACCGTGACGCCGTCGGCCTCGAGCGCCCGACGCAGCACGTCGGACGCCTCCGGCTCCTCGCGGGCGACGATGCGCTCCCCCGCCTCGACGACCGTGACCTCGACGCCGAAGCGCGCCACGGCCTGGCCGAGCTCGAGGCCGATGGCGCCGCCGCCGAGGACGACGAGCGAGCGGGGCAGCTCCTTGGTCTCGATGGCCTCGTGGTTGGTCCAGTAGGGGGTGTCGGCGAGGCCGTCGACCGGCGGGACGGCGGCCTTGGTCCCCGTGTTGACGACGATGCCCCTCGTCGCGGTGTACGTCGTGCCGTCGACGTCCACGCGGCCGGGGCCGGCGATGGTGCCGGTGCCGCGCACGAAGGTGGCACCCTTCCCGGTGAGGCGATCGACGGCGACCTTGTCGTCCCAGTCGTCCGTGGCCTCGTCGCGGATGCGCGTGGCGACGACCGACCAGTCCGGCGTGACCTCGCCGACCGTGCCCGCGAGGCCGTCGACCCGCCGGGCCTCGGCGAGCGCATCGGCCGCCCGGATCATCATCTTCGAGGGGATGCACCCCCAGTACGGACACTCCCCACCGACCAGCCGGTCGTCGATGCCGAGCACGCGCTGACCGCGCTCGGCCAGCGTCCCGGCGACGTGCTCACCACCCGGGCCGAGGCCGATGACGATGACGTCGAACGTGCGGTCGGTGTCGGAGGCCATGCCACAGCCTTACCCGGTCTCGCCGCGCTGGCCAGTCCCGCCGCCGTATGCCGGAGGGTTCGACCGTCATCGGCCGTGGCCGACCGCGCCCTCCGTCACCCGCAGACCGCTGCGCGGCGCGGAGGGGTAGCCGGTGTCGAAGTGCATGTAGTCGTGCCAGGAGTCGCTGCCCGACCAGTACCAGTGCAACGACGTGATGACCGTCCAGGCCAGCCCGCCGTAGCGGATCGCGCCCGGCGCGGTGGCGGCTGCCGGGGGGTTGGGGTCCCAGGTCCCCGTGCGCGGGTTGATGTAGGGGTTCTGCACGGGGTTGAAGTCGATCGCGCGCCCCCAGGCGTGCGGCGAGTACGCGTTGCTCGAATTGGCCTCGGCCGGCTTGCGACAGTTCATCGCCGTCGACGCGTTGGCCTTCGACGCGAGCCATTCCGATCCGCCCCAGTTCTCGATGCCCTCGACGCGGTGCATCTGGAAGTGCTTGGCGTAGAGGGTGTCGAAGATCTTGACGGTGCTGCGGGTCACGTCTGCGTTGACGACGACGTAGCCCCGGTGGACCTTGCCGTCGAGACCCCAGTAGGGCACGTCGACCCTGCGGAAGCTGGTGCGGCCGCCCGGACACACCGTCGGACGCCACACGCCCGCCGCCGTGATCTTCGCCCACTGGGCGTCGGTGAGGGTGTGCACGGCCGACGGTGCGTAGGCGGCGGTGGGTGGGGTGGCCGGGGTGCCGGAGTTCGTGAAGCCGTAGGGAGCGGCGAGCACGGTGGCGGTGGCCGCGCTCGTGCGAACGGTCGTCGTGTAACCGGCCCGACGCCCGGTCACGCTCGCCGTGATGCGCGTGCCGAGGTCGCCTGTGGTCAGGCGGTAGGTCGAGGCTGTCGCCCCGGGGATGGCGGCACCGTCGCGGCGCCACTGCACCCCGAGGGTCGCCGCCGGTGACCACGCGCCCGACGACGCGCGCAGCACCCAGCCCACCCTGACGAGCTGGGCCGACACCCTGGGGGTCGGCGCCGTGGTGAAGGGACGGGTCACCGTGCGCGCCGCGCTCGTACGCGCCGCCGTCACGTAGCCCGTGCGGCGGGCGGTCACCGTCACCGAGAGCGGCTTGGCGAGATAGGCGGTCGGGATGAGGAACGTGGCACCGGTGGCTCCGTCCAGGGCCACCCCACCGACCCGCCACTGGTAGCCGAGCGTCGCGGACGGCGACCACGTGCCCGGAGCGACGCGGACCGTCGAGCCGATCTGCACGGTGCCGCTGATCGTCGGCGTCGGCGCCGCCGCGAAGAGGCCGTAGTCGACGGCGCCCGTCGAAGCGGAGGTCCTCGTCACGGTGACGTAGCCGGTGCGGGCGCCGCTGACCTGGACCGACAGGTGCCTGGTCCGGTCGCCGGGCTGGAGCGTGTAGGTGCGCGCGGTCGCACCGGAGATCGCGACCCCGTCGGCGCGCCACTGGTAGGACAGGGTGGCGGCCGGCGACCAGGTGCCGGGGACGGCCGTCAGCACGCTGCCGACACGGAGGGTTCCGGTGACGGAGGGCGTGCCCACCGGGGCGATGACGCCCGTTGCGACGGGGCCCACGGTGGCGGTCGCCGTGGTGTCGGGCTGCCCGGCCTGCCGACCGGTGGCCGTCACCGTGATCATGGCGCCGAGCAGGGCCGGTGTCAGCGACAGGCGTGCGTCGACGGTGCCGGCCAGCGGCACGCCGTCGGCCGCCCACGCATACGTGATGACGTCGCCGGCGGGGAAGCCGACCGCCTCGGCGCTGAGCGACTCACCGACCCGGACCAGTCCGGTCACGGTGACCGTGGGGGCAGCCGTCGCGGCCACGGATGACGTCGGGACCGCGAGCGCCGTGGCGGTGCCGGTCGACGTGGTGGACGCCACGAGGACGCACAGCGCCACCAGGACGACCCGAAGCTGGAAAGAGCGCACGGCACACCCCTTGTCCCTGTCGGACGGCCGAGGCCGTGGGCTTTCACGGTGAGGTTCAGGGCAAATCCTACGAATCCGGGCAGAGCGATGGTCGGGAGTTGCGGCAACTCGAGCGATCCGCAACCGCCAGGCGGCACCTGCTGGAACGGACCCGCGCGGGCCCGCAGCGCGGCCTAGGCTCCGGTGGCATGACGCTGACGTCGCTGGTGCTGCTCGCGGTAGCCGCACTGCTCGTCGGCTTCGCCAAGACCGCGATCGGTGGTGTCGGCAGCGTCGCGGTCGCGATCTTCGCCTTCGTGCTGCCGACGCGCGAGTCGACCGCGGCGATCCTGCTGCTGCTCATCGTCGGTGACGTCGTGGCGGTGTGGCACTACCGGCGCGACGCCGACTGGCGGCTCATCCGGCGCCTCGTGCCCGCCGTGCTTCCCGGCCTGGCGCTGGGCGCGCTGTTCCTCGCGTGGGTGGACGACACGACCCTGCGCCGCACCATCGGCGTGCTGCTGCTCGCGCTCGCCGCCCTCCAGCTCGTGCTCACCTGGCGGTCGACCGACACGTCGAGGATCGGCGGCTCACGGACGGCCGCGTTCGGCACCGGCGCGGCGGCCGGCTTCGCGACGATGACGGCCAACGCCGCGGGCGCGGTGATGACGCTCTACCTCGTCGCGCAGGGTGTGGAGAAGCGGCGGTTCCTCGGCACGAGCGCGCTCTTCTTCTTCGGCGTGAACCTCTGCAAGCTGCCGTTCAGCGCCGGGCTCGGGCTCTTCGACGCCGACGCGGTGGAGCGCACGGCGCTGCTCGTGCCGTTCGTGCTCGTCGGCACGTGGGTGGGCCTGCACACGGCGAGGCGCCTCAGCCAGAGCCGGTTCGACCAGGCCGTGCTCGCAGCGACGGTCGTGTCGGCCGTCGCCCTCGTCGTCCGCTGACCGGGCCCGACCCGTCAGTCGCGAAGCAGACGCGCCGGCAGGTTGTGCGGCGTGACGACCTCGACGTTCGCCGAGACCGAGGTCGGCGCACCGGCCAGCACGCGGTGGGCCCGCAGGACCTGTCGCAGCGCCCGTCGCATGTCGGCGCGGAGGTCGTGGTGCAGCACCGCGTCGAGCACCCCACCGGCAAGCAGGTCGATGTTGTCGGTGTCGAGGTCGTGCGCCACGAAGACCCGACACTCGCGCCCGGCGCGCTCGAACTCCTTTGCGAGCGCTCGGTTCCCGCCGCCGACGGAGTAGACCGCACACACGTCCGGCTCTCGCGCGAGGACGTCCCGGACGGCCGCCGCGAGCGTCGCGTCGAGGCCGTCGGTGTCGCTGACGACGGCGGTCCGCAGCGGCGGCGCCTCCTTCGCGAGCTGGCTGACGAACGCGTCGACCCGCTCGCGCTCGCCGAAGAACGTCGACCGGCTCATCGTCACCAGGACCGTTCCCGACGACCGCGCCAGCCACCGGGAGACGAGGTAGGCAGCGGTGCGCCCGGCGGCGGCGTTGTCGAGGCCGACGTATGCCGCCCTCCCGCAGTCGTGCACGTCGGTGACCAGGGTGACGACGGGGATGCCGCGAGCGACGACCCGGCGCACGGCCGCCGCCACGGCGGGGTGGTCCGGCGCCTTGAGCAGCACGCCGTGCGAGACACGGCCCCGGCGACCGACAGCGTCGAGCGAGGCGACGGCTGCGGCCGGGTCGGCGCTCTCGCGCAGGTCGAAGCGGGCCCGCACCACCGCCGGCCGGGCGGCCGGCAGCTCGGACTCGACCGCTGCCTTCACGGCCGCCGAGAAGCGCTCCGGCGCCTGCATGACGACGTCGACGATGAAGGTCCTTGCCGCGATGCGCACCTGCGACTCTTGCCGGTCGAGGTCGAGCAGGGCCTGCTCGACCGAGCGGACCGCGCGAGCACTCGCGGTGCCCCGGCCGTGCAGCACGCGGTCGACGGTCGCCTCGGACAGGCCCGACTGCTCGGCGATGTCGCGCACGCGATGGGGCCTGGGCTGGCGGGGTGCCATGGGCCAAGGCTAGGCGTGCTGATGCGTTTCTGATGGGTTTCTGACGGGTTTCACGGGGTGCGCCCGGCGCTGGCGGCTCGCATGCTGGAAGCAGGCCCACCACCGGCCGGGGCCGTCGAGGAGGACGTCGTGACCACCACCAGCCGCCGCAGCCCGCACTGGCTGCTCCCGCAGGACTGCCGGCTCGAG
>JABFXB010000080.1 GCA_013361975.1 Dermatophilaceae bacterium | reverse complement strand
GTGATGCAGAACGGCGTGCCGATCTCGTCCTGGCGGCGGTAGCGCTTGCCGATGGCGCCGGCGTCGTCGAAGTCGATGTTCCAGTGCTTGCGCAGCGTGGCTGCGAGGTCGCGGGCCTTCGGCGACAGGTCGGCGTTGCGCGACAGCGGCAGCACTGCGGCCTTGACCGGCGCGAGACGCGGGTCGAGTCGCAGCACGACGCGCTTGTCGACGCCGCCCTTGGTGTTGGGCGCCTCGTCCTCGGCGTACGCGTCGACGAGGAAGGTCATGAGCGAGCGCGACAGGCCGGCTGCCGGCTCGATGACGTACGGGGTGTACTTCTCGCCGGTCTGCTGGTCGAAGAAGACCAGGTCGGTGCCGGAGTGCTTCGAGTGCGTGCCGAGGTCGAAGTCGGTGCGGTTGGCGACGCCCTCGAGCTCGCCCCACTCCGACCCGACGAAGTTGAAGCGGTACTCGATGTCGACGGTGCGCGTCGAGTAGTGCGACAGCTTGTCGAGCGGGTGCTCGAAGTGGCGCAGGTTGTCGGGGTTGATGCCGAGGTCGACGTACCAGCGGGTGCGCTCGTCGATCCAGTACTGGTGCCACTCGGCGTCCTCGCCCGGCTTGACGAAGAACTCCATCTCCATCTGCTCGAACTCGCGGGTGCGGAAGATGAAGTTGCCGGGCGTGATCTCGTTGCGGAAGCTCTTGCCGGTCTGGGCGATGCCGAACGGCGGCTTCCTGCGCGACGCCTGCATGACGTTGAGGAAGTTGACGAAGATGCCCTGGGCCGTCTCCGGGCGCAGGTAGTGCAGGCCCGACTCGTCCTCGATGACGCCGAGGTGGGTCTTGAGCATCATCTGGAAGTCGCGCGGCTCGGTCCACCGGCCCTTGGTGCCGCAGTCCGGGCACACGATGTCGGTCATCGGGATCGAGTCGGGGTCGGCGATGCCCTTCTTCTCCGCGAGCGCCTCCTGCAGGTGGTCCTGGCGGCGGCGCTTGTGGCAGTTGAGGCACTCGACGAGCGGGTCGGTGAACGTGCCGACGTGGCCCGAGGCGACCCACGTCTCGCGCGGCAGGATGATCGAGGAGTCGAGGCCGACGACGTCGTCGCGGCTCGTCACCATCGCCTTCCACCACTGGCGGCGGATGTTCTCCTTGAGCTCGACACCGAGGGGGCCGTAGTCCCACGCAGACCGGGTGCCTCCGTAGATCTCACCGCTCGGGAAGACGAAGCCCCTGCGCTTGCAGAGGCTGACGACGGTGTCCACGGTGGATGTCTGCTTGGCCATGCGGGACAGGTTATCGGGCGTGCGTCGGTGGGTTGACCACGCGTCCTGCGTATGCCGCCGCGTCCCCTACGCTCGTCGGGTGTCCTTGAGCTTCCGTTCCCGTGTCGAGCACGCGTCGGCCCCTTGGGTCGAGCGAATGAACGCCGTGCCGCGGCCCGTCGCGATCGGCGTCCTCGTGGCGCTGCTGGCCGGCGGTGTCCTCGCCCCCCGGCCGTGGGCCGGCATCGCGTTCCTCGTCGTGGCCGCCTTCGTGGGCTGGCTGCTCTTCCTCACGTGGCAGCGCCTGGCGCTGCCCGAGCGGCTGATGCGCTCCGCGGTGCTCGTGCTGGCCCTCGCTGTCGGCGTCGTGAGGATCGTCCCCGCGGCCTGAGCCGACTCCGAGCGATTTTGACAATCATTCTCACTTTGCGTGAGGATGGGCGTCGTGATGACTCCCCTCCCGCGCGCCGGCCGGCCTCCCCGGCCCGCGAGCGCCTCCGCCGGCCGTACGACCCTCGCCGCGGCCGCCATCGTCGCCACGGCGACCGTGTCACTGGGTGCGTGCACCACGAACAGCACGGCAGGTGCCGTCGACGCACCGATCGTGACGTCGTTCTACCCGCTCCAGTTCGCGACCCAGCAGGTCGTGGGCGACACCGCGAAGGTCACGGCGCTCACCCGGCCCGGGGCCGAGCCGCACGACCTCGAGCTCGCACCGCAGGACATCGGCGGCATGACCAAGGCGCGACTCGTCGTCTACGCCGACGGCTTCCAGCCCGCGGTCGACGAGGCGGTCGGGCTCGTCGACGCGGCCAAGGTGCTCGACGTGGCCGACGCCGCCAAGCTCGTGCCGGCCAGCGGTGACGAGGACCAGCACGAGGGCGAGTCCGCCGAGGAGCACGACGACCACGCGGGGCACGGTCACGGCACCGACGACCCCCACTTCTGGCTCGACCCCTCCCGCTACGCCGCCGTCGCCGAGGCCATCAGCGCGCGCCTCTCGAAGGACGACCCCTCCCGGGCGTCGACGTACGCGCGCAACACCGCAGCCTTCGTCGAGAAGCTCTCGCAGCTCGACGACGAGATGCGGGTGGGCCTGGCGCAGTGCCGCACCACGGAGCTCGTCACCAGCCACGGGGCCTTCGCCTACCTGGCTGCGCGCTACGGCTTCCACCAGCAGGGCATCACGGGCCTCTCCCCCGAGGCCGAACCCAGCGCCACCGCCCTCAAGGCCGTGTCCGACCTCGTGTCGTCGGCGGGCGTCACCACGATCTACCAGGAGACCCTCGTCGAACCGCACTTCGCCCAGACGGTCGCCCAGTCGACCGGCGCGAAGGTCGCGACCCTCGACCCGATCGAGGGCATCACGTCGGCCACGAGGGGCTCCGACTACTTCGAGATCATGCGCAGCAACCTCGTGACGCTGCGTGAAGGACAGGGGTGCTCATGAGGTCCGCTCCGCTCGTGCCCGGCGACCCGCAGGCCGCCGACGCCGTGGTCGCGCTGCGCGGCGCCGGGTTCGGCTACGGCGACCGGCCCGTGCTCTCCGACGTCGACCTGACGATCCACAGCGGCGAGATCGTGGCCATCGTCGGGCCCAACGGCTCGGGCAAGTCGACCCTGATGAAGGGCGTGCTCGGCCTCAACGAGCGCACGTCCGGCTCCGTCAGCCTCTTCGGGGTCGACAGCGGCGACTTCCACGACCGCGCGCGCATCGGCTACGTGCCCCAGCGGCATACGTTGTCGGCCTCGGTGCGCGCGACCGCCGAGGAGATCGTGTCGACCGGCCGTCTGGCCCGCGTCGGGTGGCTCGGCCGGCTGCGGGCGGCAGACCGCCAGGTCGTCGCCAGGGCGCTCGAGGTCGTCGGCCTCACCGATCGCGCCTCCACCGAGGTGAGCACCCTCTCCGGCGGCCAGCAGCGCCGGGTCCTCATCGCCCGCGCGCTCGCCGGCGAGCCGGACGTCCTGATCATGGACGAGCCGACCGCGGGCGTCGACGCCGCCAGCCAGCACGTCCTCGCCGACGTGCTGGAGCGACTTGTCGAGCGCGACGTCACCATGGTGATCGTCACCCACGAGCTCGGCGCCCTGGAGAGGCTGCTCACCCGGATCGTCGTCGTCGACGGCGGCCGCATCCGGTTCGACGGCACCCCGCAGGAGTACGCCCACGCGCGCGACCAGGTGCACCACGACCACGACAGCCACCACCACGACCACGAGCTCGACGGACACGCGTCCCTGGCGCACGGCCCGTTCGACACGACCCACTCCGAAGGGAGGCGGCCATGACGGACCTCCTCACCGTCGACTTCATGCAGCGGGCCCTCGTCGCCGCGCTGCTCGTCGGCACGGTCGCCCCGATGGTGGGCATCTTCCTCGTGCAGCGACGGCTCTCGCTCATCGGTGACGGGATGGGCCACGTCGCCCTCGCCGGCGTCGCCATCGGGCTGGTCACCGGCACGGCGCCGGTGCTCACGGCCCTCGTCGCAGCCCTCGTGGCGGCGGTCGTCATCGAGCTGCTGCGCACGCGAGGCCGCACCAACGGTGACGTCGCCCTGGCGGTCATCTTCTACGGGGGCATCGCGGGCGGCGTCGTCATCATCAGCAAGTCGCCCGAGGGCACACCGGCGAACCTCATGAAGTACCTCTTCGGGTCGATCCTCACCACGCAGCGCACCGACCTCTACCTCTTCGCAGGGCTGGCCCTCCTCATCGCCCTCACCACCTGGGTGCTGCGGCCACGGCTCTTCGCCGTCGCGAACGACGAGGAGTACGCACGAGCCGTCGGCATCCCCGTGCTCCCCCTCAACATCGTGCTGGCCGTGCTCACGGCGACGACCGTGGTCGTCGCCATGCGAGTGGTGGGCCTGCTCCTCATCAGCGCCCTCATGATCGTGCCCAACGCCGCGAGCCAGCTCGTCGCGCGGTCGTTCAGCAGCGGACTGCGCTGGGCGATCGCGTTCGGCCTCGTGTCGTCCGTGGGCGGCGTGGCGCTCTCCTACCCGCTCAACACGCCGTCCGGCGGCACGATCGTGCTGCTCGCCGTGGGCCTCTTCGTCGTCACGGCGGTCGTCACCGGCGTCCTGGCACGGGTCGGCGGACGACGGCACGACGTCGCCGAGCGCCACGAGCACGAGCACGGGATGGAGTGCGGGCACCCGGCCGTGCCCCACGGCGACCACGTCGACTACGTGCACGACGGCCACCTGCACGCCGCCCACGAGGGGCACTACGACGAGCACGGCGCACACCACCACGAGGACAGCCTCGCCGGACTCGACGGCGGGAGCGCGCCCGACAGGACGACATCGACGAGGGGCACGAGACCATGACCGACCGCGCCAGCGGTGCCACCCGCAGACCGACCCGCCAGCAGGCCGCCGTCGCAGAGCTGCTCGAGAGGTCCGACGACTTCACCTCGGCGCAGACGGTTCACGCGCGGCTGCGCGAGGCGGGAGCGGGCGTGGGGCTCGCGACCGTCTACCGGACGCTGCAGGCCATGGTCGACGCGGGCACCGTCGACGTGCTGCGCACCGACGACGGCGAGGCGGTCTACCGCGCGTGCTCCACGCACCACCACCACCATCTCGTGTGCCGCGCGTGCGGTCGCACCGTCGAGGTCGAGGGTCCCGCCGTCGAGCGGTGGGCCGACAAGGTCGCCGAGGAGCACGGGTTCCGGGACGTGACGCACACGCTCGAGATCTTCGGCACCTGCGCCGACTGCG
>JABFXB010000425.1 GCA_013361975.1 Dermatophilaceae bacterium | reverse complement strand
CCGCATCCGGGAGGGCCGCCTGCTGCCAGGCTCGTTCGTCCAGCGGGTCGCCGGTCACCGGCTCGCCCTCGCGAGCGGGGACGGGGCGACGCCTACGGGGCGCAGCAAGGGCGTTCGGGTGGTCGGGGATGGCCCCCACGTAGGTCACCGTCACACCGGTCCGGGCGACGTCCACGCTGAACGCGACGACCCCGGGAACCAGCTCCTCGAGCTGTGCAGCCGCGCGGTCGAGCTGCGCCATCACACCCACGCCATCGGGAACGACGAGGCGGCACAACGTCTCTCGCGACTCGGGTAGTGCCCTCACACGAGTCCTGTACCCAGCGCCGGACGAGCGACACCTGCCCTTTCAACCAGGGTTCGCTCGGTCGCCAGGTCTAGACTCGCATCGGTTCCAACAGGAGCCGATCGCGCAGGACACGGCGGACACGGCGGACGTCGCATGGACATGACCGAGGGTTTCGCGCTGGGCACGGGATGGCTGCTGTTCGCCTTGCTGCTGGGCGCCCTCGCCTGGTTCGTGCTGGGACGGCGCCGATGAGCGGCCGGGCCCGGTCGGCCGGCCCGCGAGGGATCTGCGGCCTGCTCGCGATGGTCGTCCTGGTCGTCGTGAGCGGGTGCGTGGCCCCCGCGTTCGACTCCGGAGCCTTCCACCGGAACGCCGTGCACGCCCTGGACTCTGCAGTCGGAGAGACGCGCACGGCCGCCCTCGTGCTGCGCCAGCACTTGTCGGGGCGCATCATGCGGCCGTACGCCGACACCGTGGTCACGAACAGCGAGGAGGCGCTGGGGCCCGTCCAGGCGAGCTTCGGCAGCGTCGACCCGCCGACGCGGGCCGACGACAACCTGCGGGACGACGTGGGTGGACTGCTCTCCGACGCCGGTGACGCACTCGCTGCGGCTCGCATCGCGCTGCGCACCCATGACGCGCGAGGCATGAGGAAGAGCGTCGGTGAGCTGGGCTCGTTGGCGGACCGCATGGAGCAGCTGTCGGAGCGACTCTCGTGAAGAAGCTCTTTGCTCTTGCTCTCGGCATCCTCACGGCCATCGGCGGTTTCGTCGACATCGGCGACCTCGTCACGAACGGCCTCGTGGGCTCCCGGTTCGGACTCTCGCTCGTCTGGGTGGTCGTGGTCGGCATCGTCGGCATCTGCGTGTTCGCCGAGATGAGTGGCCGCGTGGCCGCCGTGAGCGGGCGTGCGACCTTCGACCTCGTGCGCGAGCGCCTCGGCCCCCGGATGGGGCTGCTCAACCTCCTCGCGTCCATGGCGGTCACGCTGCTGACCTATGCCGCCGAGATCGGCGGCGTGGCGCTCGCACTGCAGCTGGCCACCAGCGTCAACCCCTTCCTGTGGATCCCTGTCGTGGGGGCAGCCGTGTGGGTCGTCCTCTGGCGGGTCAAGTTCGCGGTGCTCGAGAACGCGTTCGGCATCGCCGGCCTCGCACTCGTCGTCTTCGCCGTCGCGCTGTGGCAGCTGGGTCCCGACTGGGCCGACCTCTGGCAGCAGGCGAGCCGGCCGTTCGTGCCGCACGACGAGAGCCACACGACGTACTTCTACTACGCCGTCGCGCTCTTCGGCGCAGCGATGACGCCCTACGAGGTGTTCTTCTTCTCCTCCGGAGGCGTCGAGGAACACTGGGAGGCAAAGGATCTGGGCACCATGCGGGCCAACGTCCTCATCGGCTTCCCACTCGGGGGCATGCTCTCGGTGGCCATCGCCGGGGTGGCCACTGTCGTCTACCAGCCGCAGGGCATCCAGGTCGGCACGCTGGGCCAGATCGGCCTGCCCGTCGGCCAGGCGCTGGGCAACCTGGGCCTGGCTTTCGTGCTCCTCGGCTTCTTCGCCGCGACGTTCGGGGCGGCCTGTGAGACGGGTCTGTCGGTCGGCTACAGCATCGCGCAGTACCTGGGGTGGCAGTGGGGCAAGTCCGTCGCGCCCCTCCAGGCCGCCAGGTTCCACACGGTCGTGCTGCTCTCGAGCATCGCGGCCGTGGGTCTGCTGCTCACGACAGCCGACCCGATCCAGCTCACCGAGTACTCCGTCGTCTTCAGCGCGGTCGCACTGCCGCTCACCTACTTCCCCATCCTCGTCGTGGCCAACGACCGCACCTACATGGGCAGGCACGTCAACGGCCGGCTCTCGAACACGCTCGGCACGGCATACCTCGTCGTCGTCCTCGTCGCCGCGGTGGCGGCAATACCGCTCATGCTCGTGACGAAGGCGGGCCAGTGAGCGCCGGGGCACGCACCGAGACGCACGACGTCGTGCTGCGGCTGCTCGACCACCAGCTGGTCGCGCCGGACGGGGCCCTGCTCGGCAACGTCGACGACGTCGAGCTCGTCGAACACGGGACGCGCTGGCTCGTCACGGGACTCATGGTCGGACCGGCTGCCCTCAGCCAACGGATGCCGGGCCGGCTGGGGGACTGGCTGTATGCCGTGTGGCGACGGCTGCACCCGGCCGAGCACCCGACGCCGGTCGTCGTGCCGATCGAGCACGTCGTCAGGTTCGACTCCGCGGTGCACGTCGACGAGCCGGCTGCGCACGCCCTGACGCTGACCTTCGGCCTCGAGCTGTGGTTGCGGGAGCACGTCGTCGGTCGGCTGCCCGGGGCCCGGGAGGCCGGCGGTGAGAAGCCTTCGAGGCGCCCGGTGGAGCCCGGGGCGGAGAAGGGACGCGAGGGCCTGCCCCCTGCTCCGACACGCGCACCGCTGGACGGCGCACTCGGACTGAGTGCCCTCATCGGCCGACAGGTCCGCGACGCCCACGGCGAGCCCCAGGGACGCGTGACCGAGCTGCGCTGCGCCGGCAGGCCTCGCGGCGAGCGGCAGGAGCCGCTGCGCGTCGAGAGCGTCGTCTACAGCCGCCGTCTGCTGGCGTCCGAGCTGGGCTACAGCGCCGACCGGCAGCAGGGGCCGGCGCTGGTCCGCCGGGTGGTGCGCACGTGGCAGCACCGCGACCGCCTCGTCGACGTCGCCCAGCTGGAAGGCCTGGGCGACGTCGACGGCGAGCTCCGCCTACGGGACTCGGCCCGACCCCGGCACCCGCACGACGCCTGAACCGGGCAGGGCCCGAGTCCTCAGGATGCTGTCGTCAGCGGCGGTTCGACCGTGTCGTCTTCCGGGCCGGCTGCATCGACCAGGTGGTCGTGGAGGCGAACCGTGATGCGGCGCAGGGTGCGCGAGACCTGCATCTGGCTGATGCCGCGGGCATCGCCGATCTCGCGCTGGGTCATGCCCTCCACGTAGCGCATCAGCAGCAGCTCGCGCTCCCCGTCGTCGAGCTCGGTGAGGGCCTCGGTGAGGCAGACACGGTCGTCCGCGCTCTCGAGGGCGTGGTCGTCGCAGGCCAGGTAGGCCTCGAGCCCGGGACGGTCGTCGTCGGCGGGGCTGCAGTCGAGCGACAGGGGGCTGAAACCCGTGGCTGCCACGTCGACCTCCCGCACCTGGTCGACCGTCGCGCCGAGCGCGTCGGCGACCTGGAGGTCGCTCGGCGTCCTGCCGGACTGCTGCTCGAGGGCGGCACGCGTCGTGTTGACGTCGGCTCGCAGCTCCTGGAGGCGGCGCGGCGGCCGCACGACCCAGCCGCGGTCACGGAACCACCGCTTCAGCTCACCGCTGATCGTGGGGACCGCGTAGGCCGCGAACGAGGGGGCATGTCCGGGCTCGTAGCGGCGAATCGCCTTGACCAGCGCGAGCCGGGCGACCTGGACGAGGTCGTCGTGCTCGATGCCGCGCCCGTCGTAGCGTGCGGCCATGCGGCTGCACAGGTCGAGGTAGAGCAGGGTGATCTCTTCCACCAGGTGCTCGGCCTCGGGGCCCGAGGCGGCAGACAGCCGTCGGAACAAGGTGGTGGTCTCGGCGTCACGCTCGGCGAACGAGGGACGCAGGTGGGCGGGGTCGGTTGAGTCGGAGAACGCCATGACTCATCTCCCATCGAATGGGCGACGGAGTCGGCGCTGGTGTTGGACCGCTCGGCCACCTCGACCATGACACGAAGTCGGCCTCGACGCAATGGCAGCGGTCGCCCGGGCGTGTTCGCATGGCCGTCGACGGGGTGGGTACGTGGTCGCAGACGAGCCGGAGACCGCATCAGGAAGGACGTGCCGTGTCAGAAATCGCCGACCGCGCAGAGCAGCTCGTGCGCCACGACGACAAGGGTGGCTTCCCCGCCCAGCAGCAGGAGCCGCCGGGCCTCACGAGCAAGATGGACCCGGTGCCCGACCACGGCGAGAAGACGTACGTGGGCCACGGCCGGCTCGAGGGCCTTCGTGCCCTCGTGACGGGCGGCGACTCCGGCATCGGGCGTGCGATCTCGATCGCGTACGCCCGTGAGGGCGCCGACGTCGCGATCAGCTACCTGCCGCCCGAGCAGCCCGACGCCGAGGACACGGCCCGTCTCGTGGAGGAGGCCGGGCGGTCGTGCGTGCTGCTGCCGGCCGACCTGGTCGACCGGCAGGCGTGCCTCCAGGTCGTCGCCGACGCCGTGAAGGGCCTGGGTGGTCTCGACGTGCTGGTCAACAATGCCGGATACCACTGGGACCGCGGTCCCAGCGGGCTCGAGGGGCTGCAGCCGGAGCACGTCGAACGCGTGCTCCGCACCAACCTGCACGCGGTGATCTGGCTGTGCCAGGCTGCCCTGCCGCACCTCGGCCCGGGGTCGTCGATCATCAACACCACGTCGATCCAGGCCTACGACCCGTCGCCGGCGCTCCTCGACTACGCCGCCACCAAGGCGGCCCTCAACAACCTGACCGTCAACCTCGCGGCAGCACTGGGCCCCAAGGGGATCCGGGTCAATGCGGTCGCGCCGGGACCCATCTGGACCCCGCTGCAGCCGGCGACGCGCGAGGCGGAGAAGATCGAGACCTTCGGTGCCGACACACCGCTCGGGCGCGCCGGACAGCCTGGAGAGGTCGCGCCGGCGTACGTCTTCCTCGCCTCGCCGTCCGACGCGAGCTACGTGTCGGGCACCGTGGTCGGTGTCACGGGCGGTGGAGCCGTCTTCTGA
>JABFXB010000310.1 GCA_013361975.1 Dermatophilaceae bacterium | reverse complement strand
GCGCAAGCGGTTCGTGCCGCTCGAGGACGTCATCGCCAGCCACCTCGACCAGCTCTTCCCCGGCATGATCGTCATGGAGCACTTCTCGTTCCGGGTCACCCGCAACGAGGACCTCGAGGTCGAGGAGGACGACGCCGAGAACCTCCTGACCGCCCTCGAGAAGGAGCTGACGCGGCGCCGGTTCGGGCCGCCGATCCGGCTCGAGGTGGAGGACGAGATCGACCCGAAGGTCCTCGACATGCTGGCCCGCGAGCTGCAGATCAGCGACCGCGAGATCTACCGGCTGCCGACGCCGCTCGACCTGCGGGGCCTGTTCACGATCGCCGACGTCGACCGCTCCGACCTCGAGTTCCCGAAGTTCTTCCCCCGTTCCCACCCCGACTTCGCGCCCACCGAGAGCGCGAAGGCCATCGACCTGCTCGCCGCGGTGCGGCAGAAGGACGTCCTCGTCCAGCACCCCTACAACTCGTTCTCGACGTCGGTCCAGGCCTTCATCGAGCAGGCCGCGAACGACCCCAAGGTGCTCGCGATCAAGCAGACGCTCTACCGCACCTCGGGCGACTCCCCGATCATCGACGCCCTCATCGACGCGGCCGAGGCCGGCAAGCAGGTGCTCGCGGTCGTCGAGATCAAGGCGCGCTTCGACGAGGTCAACAACATCTCGTGGGCCCGCAAGCTGGAGGAGGCGGGCGTGCACGTCGTCTACGGCGTCGTCGGCCTCAAGACCCACGCGAAGCTCTGCCTCGTCGTGCGCCAGGAGTCCGAGGGGCTCGTGCGCTACGGCCACATCGGCACCGGCAACTACAACCCGAAGACGGCCCGCGTCTACGAGGACTTCGGCCTCTTCACGACCGACCCGCAGGTCGGCGAGGACCTCTCGCGCCTGTTCAACCTGCTCTCCGGCTTCGCGCCGCGCAGCAAGTTCAAGCGGCTGCTCGTCGCGCCTCGATCGGTGCGCTCGGGCCTCATCGACCTCGTCGACGAGGAGATCGAGCTGCACCGAAACCGGCCCAAGGACGCCCCGCCCGGCCGCATCGTCTTCAAGGCGAACTCGATCGTCGACGAGGCCACGATCGACGCGCTCTACCGCGCCAGCATGGCCGGCGTGCGCGTCGACATCTGGGTTCGCGGCATCTGCGCCATCCGCCCCGGAGTCGAGGGCCTGTCGGAGAACATCCGGGTGCGCTCCGTGCTCGGGCGCTTCCTCGAGCACTCACGGGTGTTCTGGTTCGGCCACGGCGGCGACCCGCAGGTCTACATCGGCAGCGCCGACATGATGCACCGCAACCTCGACCGCCGAGTCGAGGCGCTGGTGCGCATCGCCGACCCGGGCCACGTCGTCGAGCTGTCCGACCTCATCGAGCTCGCGTTCGCCGACACCACGTCGCGCTGGGACCTCGGGTCCGACGGTCGCTGGGTGCGACACCACCTGTCCGAGTCGGGCGAGCCGCTCGACGACCTGCAGGAGACGCTCATCGAGCGCCACGACAGGCGCCGCCGCAAGGCGCGCCGGCGCTGACCGGCATACGTCGACCGCATCAGGCAGACTGGCGCGCGTGGCCTCCGTGATCCCCGCCGCGGGCACCCTGCCCTGGCGCCGCCGTGGCGGCCAGCTCGAGGTCGCGCTCGTGCACCGACCGAAGTACGACGACTGGTCGTGGGCCAAGGGCAAGCTCGACCCCGGCGAGCACCCCAACGTCGCGGCCGCCCGCGAGACGCTCGAGGAGACGGGGCTGGTCGTGCGCCTCGGCGTGCCGCTCCCCTCGGCGGAGTACCCCGTGCTCGACTCGACCGGCGGTCCCGCGACGAAGCAGGTGCACTACTGGGCCGCCCGCGTCACCGGCGGCACCGGCGTGCTCGAGAACGAGATCGACGAGGTCGCCTGGGTCGACGTCCGGTCGGCGAACGACCGCCTCGACTACGCCCGCGACCGCGAGCAGCTGCTCGCCCTCGTGCGGGCGGATCGGGCCGGTGAGCTGCGCACGTGGCCGCTCGCCCTCGTGCGGCACGCCAAGGCGGTGCCCAGGGGCAAGTGGGAGCGCGACGACCGCATCCGTCCGCTCGACGCCGTCGGCAGAGCCCAGGCGGGCAGCGTCGCGGCCGTGCTCGGCGCGTACGGCGTCACCCGCGTCGTGTCGTCGTCGTCGACCCGCTGCGTCTCGACGGTGGAGCCGTATGCCGTCGCGCGGGGACTTCGGCTGCGCACCCGTGACTGCCTCTCCGAGGAGGGCTTCGCCGAGAGCCACGACGGCGCGCTGGGTCAGCTCGAGCACCTGCTGCGCAAGGGCGACCCGGCCGCGGTCTGCAGCCACGGGCCCGTGCTGCCCACGCTGATCGAGCTGCTCGGCAGCAGGGTCTCGCACTCGCCCGACCGAGGCGACGTCGCGGGGCACCTGCGCCAGGCCGCGGCCGAGTCGATGCGCAAGGGTGAGGTGCTCGTCTGTCACCTGGTCGGCAAGGGCGACGCGGCGCGGCTCGTCGACGTGGAACGCATCGACACCTGACTCCCTCGCCGTGCGGCGCGACGTGCTGCACCCGAGCGTTACCCGAACCCTCCATCGTGGGCGCGTTGCGGCGCTCGCGCATCCCGGGCTCGTGCCGCACCCCAAGCCGTCGACCTCCGTTCACCTTCCGTTAACCGTACGTGGACGGCCCGTCACCCAGCGGACCTATCTTCGCGATGGATCAACCGTCCAGCAGCGTCGCTCGGCAAGGTCCGTACGACCTGGTCGACCGACCAGCTGGAACATCTCCACACATCCTTTCGAGAGGGAACACACTCGTGTCTGTTTCGCGTATCAGCGCTCTCGGCGCCATCGCCCTGTCCGGCGCTCTTGCGCTCTCTGCCTGCGCCTCCGAGAACAACGGCGCCCAGCCGGGTTCCGGCTCGACCGGCGCCGCCGGCGGCAGCACCTCCGCGGCTTCGGGCGACTGCTTCACGGGCGACCTCAAGGCCGAGGGCTCCTCGGCCCAGAAGAACGCCATCGACGAGGCCATCAAGGCCTACCAGACCGCCTGCGCCGACGCCACGATCGACTACCAGCCCACCGGCTCCGGCGCCGGCATCAAGCAGTTCATCGCCAAGCAGGTCGACTTCGCCGGCTCCGACTCGGCGCTCAAGACCAAGCCGAAGGACGGCGTCATCGAGACCGAGGCCGCCAAGCAGGCGTGTGGCTCCGAGGCCTGGAACCTGCCGATGGTCACCGGCCCGATCGCGATCGCCTACAACGTCAAGGGCGTCGACAAGCTCGTGCTCAACGCCGAGGTCGCCGCGAAGATCTTCGACGGCAAGATCACCGCCTGGAACGACCCGGCCATCGCCGCGCTCAACAAGGGCGTCACGCTGCCCTCGACCCCGATCAAGGTCTTCTTCCGCTCCGACGAGTCGGGCACGACCGAGAACTTCACCAAGTACCTCAAGGCCGCCGCACCCGACGCCTGGCCCTACGAGACCGGCAAGAAGTGGACCGGCAAGGGCGAGGGCAAGGAGAAGTCGGCCGGTGTCGCCACGGCGACGAAGGGCCAGGACGGCGGCATCACGTACGTCGAGCTCTCCTACGCCCAGCAGAACCAGCTCCCGATGGCCCAGATCGACACCGGCGCCGGCCCGGTCGAGCTGACCGCCGAGTCGGCCGGCAAGACGATCGCCACCGCGAAGCAGACGGGCACGGGCAACGACCTCGCGCTCAAGATCGACTACGCGACCAAGGAGGCCGGCGCGTACCCGATCGTCCTCGTGACCTACGAGATCGTCTGCTCGAAGTACGCCGACGCCGAGACGGGCAAGAAGGTCAAGGCCTTCCTCAAGTCCTTCGCCTCGGACGAGACGCAGAAGGGCCTCGAGGCCAAGGGCTACGCCCCGCTGCCCGCCGAGGTCGCCGCCAAGGTCAAGACCGCGGTCGACGCGATCTCCTGATCCACCGTCCGGCTGGCCCGGATGACACCGGACTGGCCCACAATGCAGGGGCGGGCGCCGCACTCGGCGTCCGCCCTTGCGCCAGTTCTCCCCTCAACCAAGGAAGAGGCCCCACGTGTCGACAGTGACAGGTGCATCCGCCGCGGACGAGCTTCCCGGCCCTGACGGCGGCAAACCGCTCCGGGGCGACCGCGCCTCCACCGGACGCCTGGGTGACCGACTCTTCGGTGGCTTCGCCACGGGTTCCGGCGTGCTCGTCATCGCCATCGTCACCCTCATCGCCGTGTTCCTCGTCGTGCAGGCCGTCCCGGCTCTGACGAACAACTCGGAGAACTTCTTCACCAGCCGCGTGTGGGCACCCGGCGGCGAGAAGCCGGCCTTCGGCATCCTCGAGTTCCTCTGGACCACCGTCGCAGCCTCGACCATCGCCATGCTCATCGCGGTGCCCGTCGGCGTCGCGGTGGCCCTGTTCCTCACGCAGTACGCCCCCGTCTGGATGCGGCGGCCCGCCGCCGGCCTCGTCGACCTGCTGGCCGCGGTGCCCTCCATCGTCTACGGCCTGTGGGGCCTCATCGTCTTCTTCCCGGTGTGGAAGCCGGTCCAGCAGTGGGTCGAGGACACCCTCGGCTGGGTCCCGCTCTTCAGCCCGGCCGGCATCACCGGCGGCACCATCGCCTTCATCGGCGTCGTGCTCGCGATCATGGTGCTGCCGATCGTCACGGCGCTCTCGCGCGAGGTCTTCGACCAGACGCCCGCGACACACAAGGAGGGTGCGCTCGCCCTCGGCGCCACGCAGTGGGAGATGATCCGCACCGCGGTGCTGCCCTTCGGCAGGCCGGGCGTCATCTCCGCGGCGATGCTGGCCCTCGGTCGCGCCCTCGGAGAGACCATCGCGGTCACCTTCCTCGTCTCCGCGCTCCCCGACGGCGCCAAGTGGACGTTCTCGCTCTTCAACGGCGGCGAGACGTTCGCGTCCAAGATCGCCAACAACGCCTCGGAGTTCAGCAACCCGAGCAAGACCGGCGCCTACATCGCCGCCGGCCTCGTGCTCTTCGTGCTGACCTTCGTCGTCAACAGCATCGCCCGCATCGTCATCGAGCGCAGGAAGGCCTTCAGCGAATGAGCA
>JABFXB010000039.1 GCA_013361975.1 Dermatophilaceae bacterium | reverse complement strand
CTTCGGTGACATGGGCGGGCGCCTCTCGTTCTCGGCCGCCATCGTCGACGACCTCGGCGACGGCATCGTGCTCAGCTCGATCCACGCGCGCGGGGAGTCCCGCACCTACGCCAAGGGCATCGTCGGCGGGAAGTCGAGCATCACGCTGACACCCGAGGAGCAGCAGGCGCTGGCCTCGGCCAACCGTGACGAACCCGTCCGCACCGGCCGCGCCGGCAGCGCTCGCCCGACAGGCACTACGAAGGACGCGTCGTGACCCCGCCCCGCACCCCCGACCAGCTCCACCGTTTCGGCTACCTCGGTCCGCGTGGCACGTTCACGCAGATGGCGCTCGACGCCTGGGACGCCGCCGAGGGCCGCGAGCACCTGCCCTTCGGGTCGGTCGACGCGGCGCTGAGCGCCCTGCGCGCCGGTGAGATCGATGCGGCGATGGTGCCGATCGAGAACTCCGTCGAGGGCGGGGTGTCGGCGACGCTCGACGCCCTCGCGACGGGTGAGCCGCTCGTCGTCATCGGCGAGGTGCTCGTGCCGATCACCTTCGTGCTGTGCGCCCGCCCCGGCACGACGCTCGACTCGGTGCGCACCGTCGGCACCCACACGCACGCGTGGGCGCAGGTGCGCGGCTGGATGGGGACCCACCTGCCCGACGCCGAGTACGTGCCGACGCTGTCGACGGCCGCCAGCGCGGCCGCGCTGGGGCAGCCGGGCGACGTCATGTTCGACGCCGGCGTCTGCGCCCCCGTCGCGGCCCGCAACGAGCGCCTCGAGGTGCTCGCCGAGGACATCGGCGACAACGCGGCCGCCGTGACCCGCTTCGTGCTGGTCGCCCGGCCCGGCACCCTTCCCGAACCGTCGGGCGCCGACAAGACGACCGTCGTGCTGTTCCAGCGCGACGACCACGCGGGCGGCCTGCTCGAGCTGCTCGAGCAGTTCGCGGTGCGCGGCGTCAACATGACCCGCCTCGAGTCACGCCCCACCGGCGAGGCGATGGGCTCGTACTGCTTCTCCATCGACTTCGAGGGTCACGTGCTCGACGCCCGGGTCGGCGAGACGCTGATGGGGCTGCGCCGGGTGTGCGCCGAGGTGCGCTTCCTCGGCTCCTACCCGCGCGCCGACGGCGGTCGGCCCGATGCACGCCCGGGCACCTCCGACGAGGACTTCAGCCGCGCGCAGTCCTGGCTCGACGACCTGCGCGCCTGACCGGCTCCGGCACCCCGACGGCTCGTACGCGGCCCGCGCCGTCGGGCGTCAGCCGATCGTCGCGCCGCTCTTGAGCAGGAAGAGGGTCTCCTCGCCGACGACGCCGTCCTCGCCGATGCGGTTCGCGTCCTGGAAGCGCTCGACGACCTTCTTCGTCTCGGCCCCGAAGGTGCCGTCGACGGTGAGCTTGCCGCCCGCGGCCCGCAGGGCACGCTGCAGCGTCTCGACGTCGGGACCCTTCGACCCCTGCTTCAGGGTCTCGTTGCCCATCGAGCGGGAGATGATGAGCACCCACACGCCGGCGTCGACGCGGCCGGGCTTGGGCGCCGGCCCCTCGAACGTCGCCTCGACGCGGCGCATCGCCTCGCGCGTCTGCGCGCCGTAGACCCCGTCGACCGCGACCGGGCCGAAGTCGGCGTCGTTGAGGAAGCACTGCAGCGCGCTCACGGCCGGGCCCTTCGAGCCGGGTGCGACGACCGGGTATGCCGGCTGCGTCCGCTCGCACGCGCCCGCCGCGGTGCCCGGGTCGGTGGCCGGGTCGGTGGCCGTCGCGGTCGCCGTCGGGGTGGCCTTGGTCGTCGTCGCGGTCGGGCTGGGTGTCGTCGGGGTGAGCGGGTCGGCCGTGACCGTCGGCAGCCGCTCGGTGGCGCCCGGGGCCGGGGTGCCGGTCGTGGCCGGGGTCGTCGCTGTCTCCGACGCCGACGACCCGGCAGCCGGGGGAGTGGTGGGCCCGGCGGTGCTGCAGGCCGACAGCCCCAGGCCGAGCGTGGCGGCGACCGCCAGCGAGATGGTGACGCGTCGCGGCATGCCGCCTGGCGCACCGATGGTCATGCCGAACATCCGACTCCCCTGAGCTCACGGCGCGGCCCCGACGTCCGCGCACGTCCGACGAGTATGCGCCCGCCCGACCGGGCGCGCGAGCGCGACGCGCGGCGACGGCATACCTGATGGGCGTCGCTCACGCGATGGGCAGGGAGGGGGCGCCGGTGCTGCCAGGCCCGGCGCCCGCCTGTCGGGACCGCCCCCTGGTGGTCCCGACAGCCCTGCTGGAGGTCACCGAGCCCGCTGCCCCTCCGCAGCGCCCTGAACCGGCCCGGTGACCAAAACCCCCGTCAGCAAGAGGCGCTGGTTGCCGCCCTGATACGTCCTGACGCGGACAAATTTCTCGGGCCGATGTATCAGGAATCCGAGTACGCGCACTCACTCGGGTGTAAGGGTCTTTTCAGCACCGTCGCCCCATCCGTCCCTCAGGAGGTCAGTCGATGTCAGAGTCGGGTCCCGACGCGCCGCAGGGCGCGAACGACGCGAGTGGGACGGGCGGCCGGCGCCGACCCGAACGGCCACCGGTCCGCGCCCTCGACCCGGCCACGGCGCTGCGCCTGACCGACGGACAGCCGCCGCTCCCGGCGCTGTACCTCTCGGACCGGCTGCTGCTGAACGACCAGGAGGGCCGGCCGCGCAGCCTCGGCGACCTGCGCGACGCGCTCGCCGAGCTCGAGCTCGACTACGAGGTGACGCCCCGGCAGGACGGCGGCCCGCGCGACATCGACCAGCCGTCGTGGGGGACGAGCATCACGCTCCGCCCGACCCGCTCGCCGATCGACCCGATCGACGCGTGGACCGTGCTGCAGCGGTTGCGTGAGCGCCACCCGGCGATCGCCGAGAACCTCAGCCTCGAGCACGTGCTGCGGCCCGCCGACGGCTACTGGGGCGGGATCGGGGGCTACTGGGGCGGGATCGGCGGCTACTGGGGTGGCATCGGCGGCTACTGGGGCGGGATCGGCGGCTACTGGGGCGGCATCGGAGGCTCGGTGCTGCAGGAGTACTCGGTGCCGGGTCGCGGCGGCCGTATGCCGGTCGCCCTGGCGCTGCCCGACCCCCGGTTGCGTGCCCGGCCCCTCGACCGCGCACCCGTCATCGTCGTGCCCGACACTCCCATCGCACCGCACCCGTGGTTCAAGGACGACTCCGGTGTGGTGCGGCTCGTGCTCAAGGAGGGCAAGCTCGTCCCGCTCCTCACCGAGAAGCCGGTCGACCCGCCGATCTCGGCGCCGGCCCCGAGCGAGCCGGTCGGGCTGCTCCAGGGGCACGCGACCTTCATCGCCGGTCTGCTCCGGCAGGGATGCCCCGAGGCGACGATCCTCTCGATCCCGGTCATGGGTGACGACGGCGTCGTCGACGAGAGCTACCTGCTCGACGTCCTCCAGGCGTTGCTCGACCGGCACGTCCACGGCCAGGAGCACGACGACGACTCCGAGGTCGTCGACGTGCTCAACCTCTCGATGGGCTACTACGCCGAGGACCGCACCTACACGTCCGGGCCGGTGGCCGACCTGCTCGACCGGTTCGCGGAGCGGGGCATCCTCGTCGTCGCCGGTGTCGGCAACGACGGCACCGACGCGCCGTTCGTGCCGGCGGCGCTCGCTGCGGAGGTGCCGCAGCGCATCACTGCGAAGGCCGTGCCGCCGGTGGCGAGCGTCGGGGCGAGCAACCCGGACGGCTCGACGGTCGCGCTCTTCTCCAACAACCTGCCCCTCGTGAGCGCGGTGCGGGCGGGCGTCTCGGTCGTCAGCACCCTGCCGCTCACCAACGGGATGGGCCAACCGTCGTCGGAGGTGCGCTCCGGCGACACGGTGCGCTGCACCGTCGACCCCGACGACTACACCGGCGGCTTCGGCGTGTGGAGCGGCACCTCGTTCGCGACGCCCGTCTTCGCCGCCGAGCTCGCGACAGCCCTCGTCCACGAGGGGCACCTCACCGACGTCTCACCGTCCGCCATGCGCCGCCGCGGCATCCGCGCCCTGCGCACCTGCATCGGAAGGGCGCGGTCATGACCCCGACCCCCACTGCTCCCGACGGCCTCGGGACCCTCGCGGGCAAGGCGTTCGCCGCCTACCTCGCCGGGGAGCGCGAGCGCCTCTCCGAGCTCGTCGACCTCGTGACGCCCGTGCTGTGGAACGCCGCACGCTCGCAGGGCGGTGCGCCGGCGACGTGCGAGGACGCCGTCCAGACCGCGTTCCTGCAGCTCGTCGACCGCGCGGAGTCGATCCACGAGCCGGCCGCGGTGCTCGGCTGGCTCGTCGTCGTCGTCAAGCGCGAGGTGTGGCGGCTCGCCCGCGGCTCGCGCCGCGAGCTCGGCGTCGAGGAGGTGCCGGAGGCCCCGGCCCAGCAGCTCGGCCCCGAGGCGCAGACGATCCTCACCGAGCGCCAGCGCGTGCTCTGGAAGCACATCTCGACCCTCACCCCGCGGTGCCAGGAGCTGATCCGGGTCATCGCGTTCGCCGACCGTCCTGACTACGCCGCCATCGCGGAGTCGCTCGGGATGCCCGTCGGCAGCATCGGCCCGACCCGCGGCCGTTGCCTCCAGAAGCTGAGGACGACCCTCGGCTCCGACCCCGGATGGGCGGTCTGACATGACTTCTCACACTGACGCCATCGATGCCCGCGACCTCACCAACCTGGGCCACGTGCACGACCTGTACGCCCACGCCGACCCCGTGCCGAGCGACCTCGCGGAACGGGTCAAGTTCGCGATCACCGTGCACGCCCTGCACGCCGAGGTCGCCGAGCTGATGGACTCGGCGCTGCTGACCACGCGCGGGGTCGAGGCGCAGGTCGAGCCGACGCCGACCGAGTCGGTCACGTTCACGGCGGCCTCCGTGAGCCTCATGGTGACGGCGAGCCCGTCCGAGACCCTCGACACCTACGCGGGCGGCGACCGGGTCCGCGTCGACGGCTGGGTGACGACTCCCGGCGCCCAGGTCGAGGCCGTCACGAACGAAGGCAGTCGAACGGCGATTTCCGATGCGAACGGGCGTTTCGTTCTGGATGATCTACCCCATGGGCCGGT
>JABFXB010000181.1 GCA_013361975.1 Dermatophilaceae bacterium | reverse complement strand
GCCGGCGTGAGAGACGGTGATGCGCCGCGGCTTGGCCTCCTCGGCGACCGGGATCGTCAGGGACAGGACGCCATCGCGGTAGTCGGCCTCGATGCGGTCGAGGGCGAGGCCGCGACCGAGCGAGAGCTGACGGGCGAAGGTGCCGGTGGGCCGCTCGCGCGAGAGCCACTGGGCGTCCTCGGCCTCGGGCGACCTGCGCTCGGCCCGCACGGTCAGCGTGCGGTCCTCGACGTCGATGTCGATGCTCGACGGGTCGACGCCGGGCAGGTCGATGTGGGCGATGAAGCTCTCGCCGGACCGGTAGAGGTCCATCGGCATGATCGAGCCGGAGGCGGACGCCCCGCGCAGGCCCTCGCCCAGGAGGCGGTCGAACGTGCGGTCGATGGAGCGGAACGGGTCGAAGGGGGTGGTGCTCATGTCTACTCCTCGGAGAACGGGGCCGAACTGATCGGCCTCAGTGAACCTTTCTTGAGTGATAACCGCTCAACTTCGTGCTCTGTTCCCGTTGTAGACGATGTCCCCCGACGCCGTCAAGACCCGTCAGAGGGCCGCCGACACCGAGCGTCCCACCGTGCGTCCGCTGAAGAGGCACCCGCCGAGGAAGGTGCCCTCGAGGGAGTTGTAGCCGTGCATGCCGCCACCGCCGAAGCCGGCGACCTCGCCCGCTGCGTAGACACCCGGCAGCGGGTCGCCGCCGGGCCGCAGGACGCGCCCGGCGAGGTCGGTCTCGAGGCCGCCCAGCGTCTTGCGCGTGAGGATGTTGAGCCGCACCGCGACGAGCGGCCCGGCCTTGGGGTCGAGCAGCTTGTGGGGGCTGGCGACCCGGATCAGCCGGTCGCCGCGGTAGTGGCGGGCGCCGCGCACCGCGGTGATCTGGGCGTCCTTGGTGAACTCGTTGTCGATCTCGTTGTCGCGGGCCACGACCGTGCGGCGCAGCGACGCGAGGTCGATGAGGTCGTCGCCCGTCAGGGCGTTCATGCCCCGGACCAGCTCGTCGAGGGAGCGCGCGACGACGAAGTCCTCACCGTTGCGCATGAACGCCTCGACCGGAGCGGGCGCACCGCTGCGAGCGCGCCCGAGCACCTGGCGTACGTCCTTGCCGGTGAGGTCGGGGTTCTGCTCCGAGCCGGAGAGGGCGAACTCCTTCTCGATGATCTTCTGCGTGAGCACGAACCACGAGTAGTCGTAGCCGGTGCGCATGATGTGCCCGAGCGTGCCGAGGGTGTCGAAGCCGGGGAAGTACGGGGCAGGGAAGCGGCGACCGCGCGCGTCGAGCCACAGCGACGACGGGCCGGGCAGGACGCGGATGCCGTGGTTGTCCCAGACGGGGTCCCAGTTGCGCAGGCCCTCGGTGTAGTGCCACATCCGGTCGGGGTTGATGACGTTGCCGCCGGCCTGCTGGGTGATGCCGAGCATCCGGCCGTCGACGTGCGCCGGCACGCCGGCGACCATCCGCGCCGGGGGCGTGCCGAGCCGCTCCGGCCACGCCCGGCGGACGAGGTCGTGGTCGCCGCCGATGCCGCCGCTCGTCACGACCACGGCCTGGGCCGTGATCTCGAAGTCGCCGACCTCCTCACGGTTGGTCGGTCTGCCCCGGTCAGCGGTGTCGGGTGCCAGCACCCGCCCGCGCACACCGGTGACGGTGCCGCCCGACAGGACGAGGTCGTCGACGCGGTGCCGGAAGGCGAGCGTCACGAGGCCGCTGGCGACGGCGGCGCGCACGCGCCGCTCGAACGGCTCGACGATGCCGGGCCCGGTGCCCCACGTGATGTGGAAGCGGGGCACGGAGTTGCCGTGCCCGTCGGCGCGGCCGTCCCCGCGCTCGGCCCAGCCGACGACGGGAAAGAGCCGGTGCCCCTGCTCGTGGAGCCACGAGCGCTTCTCGCCCGCAGCGAAGTGGAGGTACGCCTCGGCCCACTTGCGGGGCCAGAAGTCCTCGTCGCGGTCGAACTGGGCCGAGCCCAGCCAGTCCTGGGTGGCGAGCTCGAGGCTGTCGCGAATGCCCATCCGGCGCTGCTCGGGGCTGTCGACGAGGAAGAGCCCCCCGAAGCTCCAGAACGCCTGTCCACCGAGCGACTGCTGGCCCTCCTGGTCGACGAGGACGACCCGCCTGCCGCGGTCGGCGAGCTCGGCAGTGGCGACGAGGCCGGCGAGGCCGGCTCCCACGACGACGACGTCGGCATCCATGGCCCCGATCATGTCATCCGGTCCGGCACACCCGTCGTCTGCGACGATTCGAAGGTGCTGGCTCCGGCTCGACTGACGTCGGTCCGCCTGCTGGCCGGCCCGGCGCCGGTCGCAGCGGTGGTGGTCGTCGCGGCCGTGGCGGCAGCCGTCCTGGGCAGCCTGCGCGGTGGTCTCACCGACCTGCACGTCTACCAGGCGGCCGGGCGGGCGGTGCTCGACGGGCAGCCGGCCACCGCTCCGCGCGACCCGGTGACCGGGTTGGCGTTCACCTACCCGCCCTTCGCAGCGCTCGTCATGGTGCCGCTGGCGCTGGTGCCGTGGTGGCTCGCCGCCCTTGTCTGGACGGGAGCCTCGACGGCCGCGCTCGCGGCGGCGGTGGTGCTCGTGCGCCGCACGGCGGGCCGGCCTGCTCCCGGGTGGCTCGTCGCCGCCGTCACCGCGGGCGCCGTCGCCCTCGAGCCGGTGTGGCAGAACCTCGCCTTCGGTCAGGTCAACGCCCTCGTCATGGTGGCGGTGCTGCTCGACCTGCTCCGGCCCGACCGCCGAGGGTCCGGCGTGCTGCTGGGTGTCGTCGCGGGGGTGAAGCTGACGCCGCTCGTCTTCGTCGTGCTGCTCGTCATGGTCGGACGTCGCGCGACTGCCCGCCGCGCGCTCGTGACTTTCGCTTCCACGGTCGCGGCGGGCTTCCTCGTCGGACCGGGCTGGGCCGCGTCGTACTGGGTCGACGGTCTCGTCGACGCCGGTCGGATCGGGCCACCGGCGCTGGCCCACAACCAGTCGGTGTACGGGGCGCTCACCCGGCTGCTCGACGGGCGGCCGGGTCTGCTGGTGTGGCTGGCGGTGGCAGTGCCCCTCGCCGTCGGGATCCTCGTCGTCGCGCGGGGCTGGTGGCGTCGGGGCGACCTGTTGCTCGCCACGTGCCTGACGGCGCTGGCCGGACTCGTCGCCTCGCCCGTCTCGTGGTCGCACCACTGGGTGTGGGCGGTGCCGGTCGCCCTCGTGGCCTGGGAGCGCAGCCGGTGGGCGGCCGTGGCGTGGCTCGCGGTGTTCGTGGGCCGCCCCATGCTGTGGCTCCCGTGGGGTCAGCGACGCGAGTACGCGTGGAACCCGGGGGAGCAGGTCGTCGGCAATGCGTATCTGCTCGTCGGCCTGGCGTTCTGCGCGTGGGCGGCCGTCACGCTCGTCCGCCGAACGGCATACGCTGTCGGCGAATCCGCCCGTGGCAGAGTGCGATTCCGTATGCCGCACCGCGGACGCACGCTGTGACCATGACCGACACACTCACACCAGCGCTGCTGGACGACCAGCTGTCGATGCAGCTGCTCCACCAGCGGATCATCGTCCTCGGGGCAGAGGTCGACGACCCGGTCGCCAACCGGATCACCGCCCAGCTGCTCCTGCTCTCGGCCCGCGACCCGCGTGCCGACATCAGCCTCTACGTCAACAGCCCCGGCGGCTCCGTGACGGCCGGCCTTGCCATCTACGACACGATGCGCGTCATCCCCAACGACGTGTCCACTCTCGCAGTGGGATTCGCGGCCTCGATGGGCCAGTTCCTCCTCGGCGCCGGCACACCGGGCAAGCGGTTCGCGCTGCCCAACGCGCGGATCATGATGCACCAGCCGTCGGCCGGCATCCAGGGCACCGCCGCCGACGTCGAGGTGCAGGCCAACAACCTCAAGGCCGTCAAGCGGCGCGTCAACGAGCTGCAGGCCGAGCACACGGGGCAGACGGTGGAGCAGATCACCCGCGACAGCGAGCGCGACCGGTGGTTCAGCGCCGAGGAGGCGCAGGCGTACGGGATCGTCGACCGTGTCGTGAGCTCGCTGGCCGACGTGCGCCCGGTGGGCGTCGAGCGGAAGGTGGGCCTGCGATGAGCAGCTACACGATCCCCTACGTCGTCGAGCGGACCCCGGCCGGCGAGCGCAGCTTCGACATCTACAGCCGCCTGCTGCAGGAGCGGATCATCTTCGTGGGCACCGATATCGACGACGGCGTCGCCAACGTCGTCATGGCCCAGCTGCTCCACCTCGCCGACGTGGCCCCGGAGCAGGAGGTGTCGCTCTACGTCAACAGCCCGGGCGGGTCGTTCACCGCGCTCATGGCGGTCTACGACACGATGCAGTTCGTGCCGACGCCCGTCGCGACCTACTGCCTCGGGCAGGCGGCCTCGGCGGCCGCGGTGCTGCTCGCAGCCGGCGAGCCGGGGCGACGATTCGCGCTGCGGCACGCGCGGGTGCTGCTGCACCAGCCGTCGGCGGGCGGCCAGGGGACGGTGAGCGACCTCGCGCTCCAGGCCGACGAGCTGCTCCGCGTGCGGTCGCAGGTCGAGGAGGTGCTGAGCCGGCACACCGGCCGCAGCATCGAGCAGCTGCGCCTCGACACCGACCGCGACAAGGTGCTGACGGCGGAGCAGGCCGTCGAGTTCGGTCTCGTCGACCACGTCGTCGAACGCGCCGCGGAGGCCCGACCCGTCGCGTGACGGCGAGCTCGTCGACGCAGCCCCGTGGCCGCCAGGGATCAGGCGGCGACGACGACCGGGCCGGTCGTCATCACCGCTCCGTGCGGGGCGGCGGGCGTGGTGGGTGACGCGAGACTCGAGCCGACACGCGAGGTGAGGTCGAGCACGCGCCCTCCGGCGCCGTCGGACACGAGGTCGCGCAGCTCGCGGTGGGCCGCGCCGACGAGGCTCATGATGCTGGAGTCGAGCGAGATGCAGATCGCCTCGAGCACCTCGGAGGACGGCTCCTTGAGGCCGCGCTCGACCTCGGAGAGGTAGGCGACCGAGATGCCGGCGCGCGCCGCGACCTCGGCGAGCGTGCGGCCCTGCCGGGTGCGCAGCCCGCGGAGCAGGCGGCCGTAGACCTCGCGCAGCAGCGGGG
>JABFXB010000481.1 GCA_013361975.1 Dermatophilaceae bacterium | reverse complement strand
CCACGCGACGGGTGACACACTGGCCCGCATGACGCGCACGGTGGAGACCCTCCCGAAGGCCCACCTGCACCTGCACTTCACCGGCTCCATGCGCATCGGCACGGTGCGTGACCTCGCAGCAGAGCACGGCATCCGGCTGCCCGACGCGCTCGTGAGCGGGTGGCCGCCGCGGCTCGCCCGGGCCACCGACGAGCGGGGCTGGTTCCGCTTCCAGCGGCTCTACGACGCCGCGCGTGCCTGCGTGCGCGGCGAGGCCGACATGCGACGGATCGTGCGCGAGGCGGCCGAGGACGACGCGGCCGAGGGCTCCCGCTGGCTGGAGATCCAGGTCGACCCGACCTCCTACGCGCCCTTCGTCGGCGGCATCACGCCGGCCCTGGAGATCGTGCTCGACGAGGCCCGGGCCGTGTCCGCGCGTGGGCGCATCGGGGTCGGCGTCGTGGTCGCCGCGAGCCGCATGCGCCATCCGTTGGAGGCGCGCACCCTTGCCCGGCTGGCGGCCCACCACGCCGGTGAGGACGCGGGCGACGTCGTCGGCTTCGGCCTCTCGAACGACGAACGGCGCGGGCTCGTGGCCGACTTCGCCCCGGCCTTCGCCATCGCCAGGAAGGCCGGACTCGCGCTCGTCCCGCACGGGGGTGAGCTGCTCGGTGCCCAGTCGGTGATGGAGACGCTGGAACACCTCGACCCCGACCGCATCGGCCACGGCGTGCGCAGCGTGGAGGACCCGCAGGTGCTCGACGCCGTCGCCGAGGCCGGCGTCACCCTGGAGGTGTGCCCCGGCAGCAACGTCGCGCTCGGCGTCTACGCCGACCCCTCCGAGGTGCCGCTGCGGCGCATCGTCGACTCGGGGATCCGGGTGGCCCTCGGCGCCGACGATCCCCTGCTCTTCGGATCCCGGCTGGCGGCGCAGTACTCCGCCGCCCGTGCCCTCGGCTTCGACGACGCGGGGCTGGCAGCGCTTGCGCGTGGTTCCCTCACCGGCAGCCGTATGCCGTCTCGGCTACGCGCGGCAGCCCTGGCCGGAGTCGACGAGTGGCTCGCGCACCCCGGTCCCGGCACTCCCTCGACCGGCACCGGCGAGCGGGGGCTGGCCACCGACCGGGCCTGACCGGACCCGACCGGGCCTGACTGGGGGCCTCGTGACTCGGGCCACATCGAGGACCGGGGCACACCGGGACGAAACGACCGACCTGCCGCCGCGGGGCACCGTCCACGCCCGTGCACCGAGTTTGCCCAGGGTCGGTGCGCCCGGTCATGCTGTCGGGGACATGAAGACTCCTGCCGCCGCCCTCGCCCGCCCCTCGACCTCCACCGGCACCCGCCTCCGACGACTCGCCGTCGTCGGTCTGGTCGCCCCCGTCGTCGCACTGGCGGCCTGCAGCGGAGAGTCCCCAGTGACCGCCGACCCGACCGCGCCCGCCGGCGCGACCTCGTCGACGACGAGCCCCTCCGAGGCGTCGACGAGCCCGACCCCGACCGACACGACCACGACGTCCGAGTCCGCGGCCCCGGTCGACAAGATGACCACGAAGACGCTGACGGCCACGCTCAAGGACCCCGAGCTCGGGCACACCATCACCGCCCGACGACTCGTGCGAAACCTGTCGTGGCCGTCCGGGCAGCCGGTGGGAGCCAAGCAGTTCGAGATCGTCGGCGTGTGGGTGACGCTCAAGGCGGGCTCGCGCTACTCCGCCTCCGTCGATCCCTCCATGCTCTCGCTGGTGGCCGCGAGCCCGGCACAGACGGTCGTGCCCACGTCGGAGTTCACCAAGCGCTGGGGCGCGACGGTGCTGAAGCCGGCCAAGCGCTCGCAGTCGACCGGTGGGTGGGTGTTCTTCAAGGTCGACCGCGGCACGACGAGCTCGCTCAAGCTCGCCTTCAACCGCCCGGCCTACCAGGTGAGCACGACCGACAGGAAGCTCCCGGCGAAGACCTTCACCGTCGTCCTGACGAAGTAGCCCGCGCCTACAGGGTCTCGCCGAGCAGCACGGGCTCGTTGACGAGGGAGACCCCGAAGGCGTCGCGGACGCCGTCGCGCACCTGACGCGCGAGCGCGACGACGTCGGCCGCCGTGGCCCCACCCCGGTTCGTGACGGCCAGCGTGTGCTTCGTCGACAGAGCTGACGGGGCCGGCAGGCCGAAGCCCTTGGCGAAGCCGGCGTGCTCGATGAGCCAGGCGGCACTCGTCTTGACGCGCCCGTCGGGCTCGGCGAACCGGGGCGGTGTCGGCCCCTCCCAGCCGAGCCGCTCGCCCACCCGCTCGACGAGGTCGTCGAACTGCTGCCGGCTCAGGATCGGGTTGGTGAAGAAGCTGCCGCACGACCACGTGTCGGGGTCGTCATCGTCGAGCACCATGCCGCGCGACCGCCGCTGCTCGAGCACCGCCTTCCGGGCGTCCTGGAGCGGCACCCGCGTGCCGAGCGGGACGTCGAGGCCCTTCGCCAGGGCGGCATACGCGACGGGACGGCTGAGGTCGGCGACCTCGAACTGGAAGAGGACGTCGAGGACGACGTAGCGGGCGTTGCCCTTGAAGAGCGAGTGCCGGTAGGTGAAGGCGCAGTCGGCGTTCATGAAGGTGCGCACCGTCTGTTCCTGGCGGTCCCACGTGCGCACCTGGGCGACGGTCTGCGAGACGTCCTGGCCGTAGGCGCCGACGTTCTGGATGGGCGTCGCGCCGGTGCGCCCGGGGATGCCGCTGAGGGCCTCGACGCCGGCCCACCCCTCGGAGACGGCCTGCGCGACGACGTCGTCCCAGACCTCGCCGGCAGCGACGCGCACCATCGCTCCCCCGCACGCGTCGGCCGACTCGGGCGTGACGCCCCTGGTGGCGATGTGCACGACCGTGCCCGGGAAGCCGTCGTCGGACACGACGACGTTCGAGCCGCCCGACAGGACGAGCAGCGGCTCGTCGGCGTCGTCGACCTCGCAGACGGCGTCGACGAGCTCGTCGGTGGTCTCGACGGTGACGAGGCGGGCGGCGGGGCCGCCCACGCGCATCGTCGTCAGGGTCGAGAGCGGGACGTCGTGATCCTCACGCACGCGGTGCGCCTTCCCGATCAGTCGAGCCGCGCGACGGCCAGGGCTCGGCCCAGGACCTTCTCGCCGGCTGCCGTCGCGGTGAGCTCGACCGTGACGCGCTTCGTCTCGGGGTCGGCTGCCTTGACGACGCCGGAGACCTCGATGTCGGCACCGGTGTCGTAGGGCACCACCACGGGGCGGGTGAACCGCACGCCGTACTCGACGACCCGGCCGGCGTCGCCCACCCAGTCGGTCACGAGCGTGACGGCGGAACCCATCGTGAACATGCCGTGCGCGATGACGTCGGGGAGGCCGACCTTCTTCGCGAACGGCTCGTCCCAGTGGATCCGGTTGCGGTCCAACGACGCACCGGCGTACTGGACGAGGCGGGCCCGGTCGACGTGCACGGTCAGCGGCGGCAGGGCGTCACCGACCGAGACGCTGTCGAACGTCCGCACGGACGTGTGGTCACTCGGCAGGCTGCTCATCACTCGGCTCCTCGGATGACGATCGTCGACGTGGCCGTGCAGACCGGCTCGCCCGCCTCGGTGGCGAGCTCGGTGCGGGTGGTGACCATGGCGTGGCCGCCGGCCTCGCGCACGGCGTCGACGTGCAGCGTGCCGATGACGGCGTCGCCGGCTGTGAGCGGGCGGTGGTGGGCGAACCGCTGCTCGCCGTGCACGACCCGCGAGAAGTCGATGCCGGCCTCGGGGTCGCGGATCAGCTGCGCGTCGCACTGCTGCGCGATCAGCACCGCGAACGTCGGCGGCGCGATGACGTCGGCGTAGCCGCGGGCGCGGGCGACCTCGGGGTCGACGTGCACCGGGTCGGCCGAGCCGACCGCCTCGGCGAACTCGCGGATCTTGGCGGCACTGACGCGGTAGGTCTCGGTGGGTGGGTAGACCCGACCCTGGAAGTCTGCGTTCACCGGCATACGGGCACCCTATCGACCGGCGGGGTCAGCGGCTCACGGCGTCTCGCCCCCGCAGGAAGCCGCCGGGGACGCCTCGGGACACGGGAACGACGACGCTCCCCCGGCCGGTGGCCGAGGGAGCGTTGACGTTGATGCGCTGGAGTCAGCGGGTCTCGCGGTGCTCCGTGTGCTTGCCGCACTTCGGGCAGAACTTGTTCATCGCGAGACGGTCGGGGTTGTTCCGACGGTTCTTCTTCGTGATGTAGTTGCGGTCCTTGCAGTCCACGCACGCCATCGTGATCTTGGGACGGACGTCGGTGCTCTTGCTGGCCACGGCAACCTGCTCTTTCGGGAACGTACGAGGGTCTTCTGTCGTCTTGCGACGGGTGTCGCGCGGCGCGTCACGCGTTCCGGGCTCTTCCGGGCTCCCGGGTGACACGCAGGCGCGACGTCCTAGGTTACGCGACACCCCGGCGATTGGAGAAATCGACGTCGGTGCGCGCGGAAGTGGTAGCGGGAGCGGGGCTCGATCCCGCGACCTCACGATTATGAGTCGTGCGCTCTAACCAGCTGAGCTACCCCGCCATGGGCTGCCGTGCCCGGCCTCGTCGCGATGCCGCGACGAGCCGGGACCGGCTGACCAGAGCCCCAATAGGGAATCGAACCCTAGACCTTTTCCTTACCATGGAAACGCTCTGCCGACTGAGCTATTGGGGCACGGCCGACGTGGTGGAACCGTCGTGACGACGGGCCCGGGTCGACCTGCTGTGCGACGGCGAGACTACACGGTCGCGGCCGTGGATACGAAATCGGGCCGGCCGCATGCGGGGGCGCGTCAGCCCTGCGCGTCGTGGTCGGCGAGCGCCTGCTGCGCAGCCTCCTCGTCCTTCTCGTGCCGATCACGTGTGCCGGTCGCCTCGTCGAGCTCGGCCGTGACCTTCTCGAGGCGCGCGCGGGCGGTGGCCAGCCGTCGCTCCAGGTCGGCGATGCCCTCGGTCACCTCCTCGCGGCGGGCCGTCAGCACGGCGACCTGGCGGTCGGCCGTCCGCAGCTCGGAGCGCGCCGCCTCGAGCGCCGACTGCAGGCGGGCCCGCGCGGCGGCCCGCTTGGCCCTGCGCCGCTCCTCGAGGTCGACGGCGTCCTCGC
>JABFXB010000199.1 GCA_013361975.1 Dermatophilaceae bacterium | reverse complement strand
GGTGCAGGCCCGCAGACGTCCGATGACCGGCCCTCGGTGCGGCAGGTCTGAGGCCCGGCGACCCAGCCGGGCGCGGCACTACACTTCAGGCATGCTGCGGACGAGTCCCCTCCTCAATGCGGCAGGACCTGCGGCATGAAGCCCGAGGGGGCCGTTCCCCGGTCCGGTGGCGTGCAGTCGCTGGAGCGCGGCTTCGCCATCCTGGACAAGATGGCCGACGCCGGCGGCGTCATCAGTCTCTCCCAGCTGGCCAGCGACGCGGGCCTCCCGCTCCCCACGATCCACCGGCTCGTCCGCACCCTTGTGGACCTCGGCTACGTGCGTCAGGAGGCCTCGCGGCAGTACTCCCTCGGTCCCCGTCTCATCCGCCTCGGCGAGACGACCTCCCGGATGCTCGGCCGGTGGGCGCGCCCGTACATGGAACAGCTGGCCCAGGAGCTCGGGGAGTCGGTGAACCTCGCGATGCTCGACGGTGACCAGGTCGTGTACGTCGGCCAGGTCATGGCCTCGCAGAACTCCATGCGGATGTTCACCGAGGTGGGCCGACGGGTGTATCCCCACTCGACGGGGGTGGGGAAGGCGATCATGGCCGAGCTCGACCCGGCGGACGTGAGGGCCCTGCTCTCCCGCACCGGTATGCCGGCTCGGACCACCCACACCATCGTCGACTTCGACGAGCTGGCCGAGGAGCTCGAGCGCACGCGGCGACGCGGCTACGCCCTCGACGAGGGCGAGCAGGAGATCGGGGTGCGGTGCATCGCGGTGGCGGTGCCCGGCTCGCCGCAGCCGTTGGCGGTGTCCGTCTCGGGGCCGCTCACGCGCATGACCGACGAGTTCGTCGCCCTCGCCTCCGAACCGCTGCGCCGTGCCGCCCGGGCCATCGGGGCCGAGATGCGCGGCGCTCGGCCCTAGCCCTCCGGCGCTCCAGCGCTCACGCCCCGCCACCGGCGTGAGGGCGCCACTTCGTCGTGCCCGAAAAACGGTCCGACGGGGCATTGACCCTCGCGTTGGAGCCCAAGTACGCTCCAACATGCAAAAAACTTATTCCGCAAAGCGAAAATGAGAGGCTCCGACGATGACGACGGTTGACAACGTGGACGTGACGGCCGCGAGCGGAGAGCGTTTCGACGAGGTCCTCACCCGCGAGGCTCTCGAGTTCCTCGCAGACCTCCACCGCACCTTCGACGGCCGCCGCCGGGAGCTGCTCCAGGCCAGGCAGGACCGCTACGCCGAGCTCGCGAACGGCGGCACCCTGCAGTTCCTCGCCGAGACCCAGGGCGTGCGTGACGGCGACTGGCAGGTCGCCCCGGCCGCACCTGGCCTGGTCGACCGGCGCGTCGAGATCACCGGCCCCACGGACCGCAAGATGACGATCAACGCGCTCAACTCCGGCGCCAAGGTGTGGCTCGCCGACTTCGAGGACGCGTCGACGCCGACGTGGGAGAACGTCGTGGGCGGCCAGCTCAACCTCATCGACGCGCTCGACCGCACGATCGACTTCACGTCCGACCAGGGCAAGTCGTACGCGCTCGCCGACGCCGACCAGCTGGCGACCATCGTCGTGCGTCCCCGCGGCTGGCACCTCGACGAGAAGCACATCCTCGTCGACGGCCAGCCGATGGCCGGCGGCCTCGTCGACTTCGGCCTCTACTTCTTCCACTGCGCCAAGCGCCAGATCGACGCCGGCAAGGGCCCGTACTTCTACCTGCCCAAGATGGAGAGCCACCTCGAGGCGCGCCTCTGGAACGACGTCTTCGTCCGCGCGCAGGACCGCCTGGGCATCCCGCAGGGCACGGTCCGCGCCACGGTCCTCATCGAGACCTACCCGGCGGCCTTCGAGATGGAGGAGATCCTCTACGAGCTGAGGGACCACTCGGCCGGCCTCAACGCCGGGCGCTGGGACTACATCTTCAGCGTCATCAAGAAGTTCCGCACCCGCGGCAAGGACTTCCTGCTGCCCGACCGCAACCAGGTCACGATGACCGTGCCGTTCATGCGCAGCTACACCGAGCTGCTCGTGCGGACCTGCCACAAGCGCGGCGCCCACGCCATCGGCGGCATGGCCGCCTTCATCCCGAGCAAGGACCCCGAGGTCAACGAGGCCGCCTTCCAGAAGGTGATCGACGACAAGACGCGCGAGGCGGGCGACGGCTTCGACGGCTCCTGGGTCGCCCACCCCGGCATGGTCGAGCTCTGCAAGGAGGCCTTCACCAAGGTCCTCGGCGACCGGCCCAACCAGCTCGACAAGAAGCGCGAGGACGTGCACGTCACGGCGGACGAGCTCCTCGACGTCGCCTCGACGCCGGGCAACGTGACGGAGGCGGGGCTGCGGAACAACATCAGCGTCGGCATCCAGTACCTCCACACGTGGCTCAAGGGCACCGGCGCCGTGGGCATCTTCAACCTGATGGAGGACGCCGCCACGGCGGAGATCTCGCGGTCCCAGGTCTGGCAGTGGCTGCACAACGACGTCGAGCTCGACACGGGCGAGAAGGTGACCCGCGAGCTCATCGACCGCATCGTCGCCGAGGAGATCGGCAAGCTGCCCGGCGAGGCGAGCGACTACGACGAGGCGAGGTCGACCTTCCTCGAGGTGGCCGTGGCCGACGACTTCGCCGAGTTCCTCACCCTGCCGGCCTACGAGCGGATGCCCTGAGGCCATGGACGCTCGCGCTCTGGCGGCGCAGCTGCGCCGGACCCTGGGCGAGGAGCTGGTCATCACCGACCAGCAGCGCCTGCGAACCTACGAGTGCGACGGACTGGCGCACTACAAGGTGGTGCCGGCCGTCGTGGTGCTCGCGGAGACGACGCAGCACGTCGCGACGGTGGTCAGGGCGTGCGCGGCGAACGGCATACCCTTCGTCGCCCGCGGCTCCGGCACCGGGCTCTCCGGCGGGGCCCTGCCCCACGCCGACGGCGTGCTGATCGTCATGTCGAAGATGCGGCAGGTGCTCGAGGTCGACCGCGACAACCAGCGCGCGGTCGTGCAGCCGGGTGTCATCAACCTCCAGCTCACCCGTCAGGTGCTGCCGCTCGGGTACTACTTCGCGCCCGACCCGTCGAGCCAGCAGGTGTGCTCCATCGGCGGCAACATCGCCGAGAACTCCGGTGGGGCGCACTGCCTCAAGTACGGCTTCACCGCCAACCACGTCACGGGGCTGGAGCTCGTGACGCCGTCGGGCGACATCGCGCACATCGGCGCGAAGTCGCCCGACGCCCCGGGTTACGACCTCCTCGGCGCCCTCGTCGGCTCCGAGGGCACTCTGGGCATCGCCACGGCCGTGACGGTGCGGCTGACGCGTACGGCGGAGGACGTGCGGACGTTGCTCGCCGCCTTCGCCGACACCGACTCCGCGGGCGCTGCGGTCTCGGCGATCATCGGGGCCGGCGTCATCCCGGCCGCCATCGAGATGATGGACGCCCTCGCGATCGAGGCGGCCGAGGCGGCCGTCCAGTGTGGCTACCCCCAGGGCGCCGGCGCGGTGCTCATCGTCGAGCTCGACGGCCCGGCGCCCGAGGTGGCGCACCAGTTCGACGAGGTCGAGGGCTACTGCCGCGCGAACGGCGCCTTCGAGATCCGCATCGCCGCCGACGACGCCGAGCGCGCGCTCTTCTGGAAGGGCCGCAAGTCGGCGTTCGCAGCGGTGGGCCGGATCAGCCCCGACTACATCGTCCAGGACGGCGTCATCCCGCGCACTGCGCTGCCGCAGGTGCTGCGGCGCATCTCGGAGATCTCCGCCGAGGCGGGCGTACGGGTCGCCAACGTCTTCCACGCCGGCGACGGAAACCTGCACCCGCTCGTGCTCTTCGACGACAGCGTCGAGGGTGAGGCCGAGCGGGCCGAAGAGGTCTCGGGCGCCATCCTCGACCTGTGCATCACCAACGGGGGGTCCATCACCGGCGAGCACGGGGTCGGCTCGGACAAGGCGAAGTACATGCCGAGGATGTTCACCGACGACGACCTCGACACGATGCAGCTGCTGCGCTGTGCCTTCGACCCGGCGTCGATCTCCAACCCGGGCAAGGTCTTTCCCACGCCACGGCTGTGCGGGGAGGTGCCGGGACGGCACAAGGGAGTCCACCCGCTCGCCGAGGCCGGAATCGCGGAGGTGTTCTGATGGCAGACGTTCTCACTGACGTCTTGGAGGACCTGCGCACCGCCGCAGGCGGCGAGGCCAGAGCGGCCACCGACGCGGACGTCGTCGACGGGGTGCCGGCCCGTTGGGTCGTCCGCCCGCACTCGACGCAGGAGACGGCGGCCGTCGTGCGGGCTGCCGCTGCCCACGGGCTGACGGTCGTCCCGCGCGGCGCCGGGACGAAGCTCACCTGGGGCGCTGCGCCGGAGAGCGTCGACGTCATCCTCGACACGACCGGTCTCGACGACGTCGTCGAGCACGCGGCCGGCGACCTCATCTGCGTCGTCGGCGCCGGATGCTCGCTGGAGTCGCTGCAGTCCGAGCTCGGCGCCGCCGGCCAGCGGCTCGGCATCGACGACCGCCGGGGCGGCACGGTCGGGGGAGCGGTCGCCACCGCGGCCACCGGCCCGATGCGGCTCCACCACGGGTCGGTCCGCGACCTCGTCATCGGCATGACGCTGGTCCGCGCGGACGGCGTGGTGGCCCATGCGGGCGGGAAGGTGGTCAAGAACGTGGCCGGCTACGACCTGGGCAAGCTCCTCACCGGGTCCTACGGCACGCTGGGCGTCATCACCGAGGTGGCGTTCCGCCTGCACCCGGTCCCGGGCGCCCGCAGCTGGGTCACCACCACGGTGAGTTCGCGCGAGGCCGTCCAGGAGCTGGTTCTGGCCGTGACGCACGCCCAGTTAGTCCCGTCGGCGGTGGAGCTCGACTGGTCCACGGACCGCTCTGCCGGGGCGACGCTGAGCCTTCTCCTCGAGGGTGTCCCGCCGGGAGTCGAGCAGCGCACCCGCCAGGCGCTCGAGCTGCTGGGGCCGAGAGCGACCAGCTCCGGGGAGCCCCCGGCGTGGTGGGGGGCCGAGCCACGCGGTGAGGCCGGTGTCCTCGTCAAGGTCACGCACGAGATCGCCGGCCTGTCGCGGCTCCTCGCCGCCCTCGACACCGCG
>JABFXB010000510.1 GCA_013361975.1 Dermatophilaceae bacterium | reverse complement strand
GAGAGCCGCCGCCACGCCCCGACGAGCAGCACGTCGGTGACGAGGTAGGCCACCGCGCTCGCCCAGGCCGCGCCGAGGGAGCCGTGCCGCGGGATGAGGAGCAGGTCGAGGACCAGCGTCACCACGAACCCGCCCCCGAGGACCAGGGAGCTGAGCCCCGGCCTCCCCGTGCCCAGCAGGTAGCCGGAGCCGACGCCGGCCGCGGGTTGCAGGACGAGGCCGAGAGAGATCCACACCGCCGGCCACACCGCGTCCCGGAAGAGCTCGCCGTAGGCCATCGGCAGCACGAGGGCCGCCCCCGACGCGACGAGGGCAGCGGCTGCGGCCCCGAGAGCCAGGAGCCGGCCGACGCGCAACCACTCGTCGTGCCAGGCGCCGCCCCGGCGGGCGGCGAACTTCGGGTAGGTGACCCATGTCAGCGCCAGGCCGGGCAGGCGCAGCAGCTCGGCGTACTTCGACGCCACGACGTAGACGCCGACCTGCGCCGGGCCCGTGAGGGCGCCGAGGACGACGACGTCGAGACGCAGGTTCAGCAGGCTGAGGATCCCACCGACCTGGCTGCGGGCCCCGAAGGCGGCCATGCGCCGCGCGAGACCGGGGTCGGGCCGCCCCGTCAGGCGACCATCCCGGTCGTGGACCCGGTGCGCCACCCGCACCCAGGCGTAGGCCGCGACGACGACGTCGGCGAGCAGCAGCGCCGCCACGAGCAGGGGCCCCCCGCTCAGCCCGAGGCCCCACAGTGCCAGGAAAGCCGGGACGAAGACGGCCTCCTCGGCGGCCGTGACGACGTTCGACCCACGAGGGTCGCCGAGCGCCTGCAGACACGACTTGCCGACCGCCAGGGGCAGCTGGGTCGCGACGGTCGCCCCGGTCGCGAGGACGACGACGCTCGTCGTCGTCCCCATGAGGTGCTCGTGCACGAGCGGGGTGAGCAGCAGCCAGGCGCCCGTTCCGAGGGCTCCACCGAGCACCATGAGAGCGGTGGTCGTGGGCCACAGACCGGAGTGGTTCGAGTCGGCGCCTGCGACGAAGAAGCCCATGGCGCCGGGGAGCCCGCACGTCGCGACGACGCCGACGAGCCCGGGGAGCACCCGCATGAGGGCGAGCAGTCCGACGTCGTCTGCGCCGCCCACCCGGGCCACCAGCACCGTCACGACGGCGACGGACAGCAGCGCGACCACCCGCGCGCCGACGTTGCCGAGCACCGACCGGGCGGTCTCGCCCCGGAGGACGCCGGTGCGTACGTCGAGGGTGCGGGTGCGGTTCATCGTCCCCACCACGTCCGTGGGCCGCGCAGCAGGCGGTCCCGAACCGCCCCGGGGTCGATGCCGGCGACGAGACCGAGGAAGGCCCACACGTGCCGGAAGTGCAGCACCTCGTAGAACAGGGCGCCGACCGCGAGGGCGCAGCCGGCCGCGAGGAGCGCTTCGGGTCTCGGGACGAGGTCGCGGACCCACGCCGACTGCCGTCCGGTGGCGCAGCGCCCGAGTCGCGCACCAACCGCGAGGAGCAGGACGACGAGCCCCACCCCGCCCAGGACGCCACGCTCGACGATCGTCGCGAGGTAGTCGTTGTGCGCCTCCTTGACGTACGGCGCACCGGTGCCCTTGAGCGTGGCCTTGGTCTGACCGGGGCCGACGCCGACGAGGTCTCCCCCGAGGTAGAGGGCGAAGGTCTCACCGGCCAGCTCCTCCCGCGACCCGCTGGACTCCCCCGTTCGGCCCAGCGAGTCGCGGAGCACCTGGACGCTGTCGGACGCGGTGGCCCCGATGCCGTTGACGTCGACGCGTGGCGCCACGACGGCCACGGCGGCCGCCAGGAGCAGGGCCGTCGAGACGGCCGCGGCCACACCGTGTCGACGGCCCAGCCCCGCGACCAGGACGACGCCCGTCATCGTGGCGAGGCCCACCGCCGCCCCGTTCGAGCCGGTGAAGACCAGCGCGAGCAGGAGGACGGCCACGGCGAGCACGCGCACGGTCTTGCGACGCACGACCGAGGTGGCGAGGAGCAACCCGAGACCGAGGAGGAAGTAGTTGGCCGCGAGGTTCGGGTCGCCGAAGGTGAGGGAGGCCCGGCCGCCGTCGCGGGCCGACGTGCCGGCCATCCAGCTGATGCCGGCGACGCGTCCCGCGCAGAGGACCGAAGCCCAGAACAGGCTCGACCACACCCAGGTGCGCAGCAGCACCTCGAGCAGCCGCCGGCGGCGGCGCACGGCGTTGGCCAGCGCGGCGCCCCACGCGAGCAGGAAGAGGTCCTGCACGACGGGCAGCAGTGCCACGGCGACCTGCACGTGGTACGCGGCGACGGCGCCGGCGACGACGAGCACGGTGACGGGCAGCAGGTAGGGCACGAGCACCGGCGTGCCGTCGCGCTTCATCCAGACGAACGCGCCGACCACGAAGGCCAGGATCCCGACGTCCGCGAGGGCCGTGTTCGCCGGTCCGCTCGGCACCAGCAGCGGGAGCCCGGTCACGGCCGCGCCGAGCAGGCATGCCACGTGGCGCGGTGGCGTGGAGAAGTACGGGTCGTCGAGCGGGTAGCGGTCGGCCGGGTGCGCGCCGCGCACCGTGGGGGCGTCGTCGGACGCCGCGCGCCGGGAACCTCGGGTCAGCAGCATGGGATCAGCTCCGCCGCGAGCAGGAGGTGCCGACGCGCGAACGCGGGCTCGTCCGCCGTGCCGGCGGCCTCGGCGGCGGCTACGGCGAGCGCCCCGCGCCAGGCCCGCGGGTCCCGGCCGGTCCGCCGCAGGTGCCCTGCGACGACGGCCTGGACGGTCTGACCCAGCCAGCCGGCGCCCGCGGCCGCGTAGCGGACAGGCTCGCCCCACGAGCCGGCGACGAGGCCGGGGTGGCCGCTGACCTGCCGTCCGGCTGCGGTGTGGCGGTCGAGGTAGAGCAGGTACGCGAGCACGAACCGGCTCACGTCTCGCAGGGCGTCCCCACCCGGCTGCGCGTGCTCCCAGTCGACGACTCCGGTCACCTGTCCTCCGGTGCGCAGCACGTTGCCGCACCAGAAGTCGCCGTGCACCATCGTGCGTGGTGCGCCCGGCGGGAGCGCGAGCGAGCCTGCGAGCTGCCGTGCTGCCTCGCCGACGGCGTCGGCGACCTCGTCGTCGGGCCACCGTGCGCGCACTCGGGCCGCGACGCCGTCCGGGTCGCACGACGAACCCGGCTGGGCCGCCCGCCGGGTGGTCGCCTCGGGCACCGGGACCCGGCCGAGCTCCTCGAGCCAGCCGACGGCGCTCGTCAGGTCGTCCCGGACCACGCCGGGCCGGGCGGTGTGCCGCCACCGGTGGTAGTCCACCGACATCGGGACGCCGGGAACGACGCTCGTCACGAGGACGGCGCTCCCGGACTCCTGGCGGCAGTCGAGGACGCGAGGCACGGTGCCCCTCACCAGGTCCGGCGCGACCTGCGCGACGCCGGTCAGGGCGGCTGCCTCGGCGAGGACCGCGGGAACCGCCCCCGGCACCATCGCCACCTTGAGCACGAGGCGAGGTCCCGACCCGGCCGGTCCGAAGACGAGGACGGTCGCCTTCGGGTGCTCGTCCCGCGACAGCCCGACGACGACCAACCGGTGCGGACCCGCACCGACGTGCTCGCGCAGCGTCACCCTCAGCAGGTCGGCCGCTCGCCCCTCGACGACGGTCGTCATGTGCGTCTCCCGAGGACGAGGCGACCCGGCAGCGCCGACGCGACGAGGAGCCGCACGGCGGCGGCACCGGTTCGGCCGGCGACGGCGCGCCGACCAATCCTGCTGGCGCCGTTCACGATCCGGTGGCCGCGAGCCACACCAGGGGGCGTGGTGAGGAAGCTCTCGACGAGCCACGAGATCGTTCCGGGGTCGTCGGTCGTGACGAACGACGCCAGCCGCCAGCTGGGCAGCAGGACGTACTCCGCCTCGACGCGTACGCCGAGCCGCCGCGCGGCCCGCCGAAGGCGTCGTCGGCCGCCCGGTCTGGCGTCGGCGAGCGCGACGACGGTGCCCGCAGGGGCTTGCCGAACGCGTACGCCGTCGGCCGGCTGGGACGGCCACGCGACGACGGCGCCGCTGGGCACAAGGAGCGCGGCAGCCGGCGGCAGGTTCACGACGCCCGCCCGAGCTGGGCACGGAGGAGGAGGTGGCTGCGTCGGGTCGGCCCCTGCGAGTACACGTGGTCGAGCACCTCTCCGGCCGTGCGAGAGTCGTAGCGGTCGCCGAGGTGCCGGCGCGCTCGGTCGGCCCAGGCCTTCGCCTCGTCGGGATGCGTCAGGGCGTGGTCGAGTGCGGCTGCGAGGAGGTCGGGTCGGGCCGGCGGCACCAGCAGGCCGGTCTCGCCCGGCACCACGACGTCCGGCACGGCGTTGACGGCCGTCGCCACCACGGGGATGCCGCACTGCTGGGCCTCGACGATCACGCACGGCAGTCCCTCGTAGCGGCTGGCGAGGGCGAAGACGTCGAAGGCCGGCAGCAGCTGCGCGACGTCGTCACGGTTTCCCAGCAGGAGCACCCGGTCGTCGAGTCCGAGCCGACGGACTTCAGCGGCGGTGCGCCTCGCCAGCTCGCCGTCGCCCACCCACACGAGCAGCGCCTTCGTGCGCATCCGGGCCACGGCCTGCAGGAGGTGCTCGGGTGCCTTCTGGTGGTCCAGGCGGCCGACCGTTCCGATCACCGGCGCGGTCGCCGGGATCCCGAGCGCCCCGCGGGCACGGGCGCGTGTGGCCGGGGCGAGGACGACCGTGGGGTCGTCGACGACCGGGCCCACGGTGTGCAGCTGCTCGGGCCGGGCCAGGCCGCGCCGCAGCGCCTCGACCGCGACCCCCGTGCCGACGGCGAGGTAGGCGTCGGTGATCCGCGAGAGGCGCCGCTCCACCGCGACGTACGCAGCGTGCGGCGCCGGGTTCTGGAACTCGTGGAACGGGAAGCCGTGCAGCGTGTGGACGATCAAGCCGACACCGGCGCGGTGGGCGGCGAGCCGACCCAGCACCCCGCCCTTGGCCGAGTGGGTGTGCACGACGTCGGGTGCGTGCGTGCGCACCAGGCCGAGGATGCGGCGCAGCGCGGCCGCGTCGTCGGCCGGGCTGATCTGCGGCACGAGCTCGGGCACGACGACGACGTC
>JABFXB010000498.1 GCA_013361975.1 Dermatophilaceae bacterium | reverse complement strand
GGCAGGTCACGCCTCGCGGCGAGGTCACCTCGCGGGCATGGTCTGACCACGTACAGTGCGGCCATGGGCTGGTTCTCGCGACGCGGCGGCCGCAAGGGCGACGGCCGCCAGGGCCGGTCCGACGGTCCGCAGATGGAGATCGACCGCAAGGCGGTCGAGGCGCACCTGCGTGCCTTCGTCGAGTCCAAGCGCGGCGTCGAGGCCTACGTCGAACCGGCCACGAGCGTCACCACGACGACCATCGTGCTCATCGCCTGGGACGGCGAGTGGACTCGTCGCGCCGTCGGATCGCCGAAGGACGGCTTCGAGATCAGCCAGAGACTCGGCGTCCCGGTCTACGACGTCAACAAGACCGGCTACCCCAACCGCATGCGCGAGTGGAGCAAGCGACGCCGGCAGGGCGACGCGTGAGCCAAAGGGCTGGACCCGCCCGGTCCGGACTGACAGGGTGAAAAGCGTTCAGCACGTGCCGGATCCGGCGCCACAGCACACAGGAGGTCAACGGATGTCCAAGCAGGACGGCTCAGAGAGCGGCCCGAGCGAAGAGATGAAGGCCAAGTTCCGTGCGGCGCTCGACAAGAAGCACGCGCACGGCGGCAAGGATGTCTCCGACGACCACGACCGTTCGAAGGTGCACGGGTCGCACGGGCCGGCGAAGGCCCAGCAGATGTTCCGCCGCAAGTCCGGCGGCTGACCCCCTCCCCACTCGTCGAGAGGCCAGAATCTGCCGCCTCACCGATGTCGAAAGGCCAGAACGCGCCGCGCGTTCTGGCCCTTCGACGGTCGGGGTGGCAGGGGTCAGGCGTAGGACTCCGCGACGCCGACGAGGGTGCGCACACCGAAGCCGGTGCCGCCCTTGGGCCAGTAGCCCGCCGGCGTCTTGTCGTTGAAGGCCGGCCCCGCGATGTCGAGGTGGCTCCACGGGATGCCCTCGCCGACGAACTCCTGCAGGAAGAGCCCCGCCGTGAGCATGCCGCCCTCGACGCCACCCTTGTGGGCGATGTCTGCGTTGATCGAGTCGAGGCCGGGACGCAGCTCCACCGGCAGCGGCATCGGCCACATGGCCTCGCCGACCGTCTGCGCCGCGTCGAGCACGCGGGTGCGGAACGCGTCGTCGTTGGACATGACGGCGGCCGTGTTCGCCAGCGCGACGACCTGGGCACCGGTCAGGGTGGCGACGTCGACGATCGCGTCGGGGCCGGTCTCGGAGGCCAGCGCGATGCAGTCGCCGAGCACCATGCGGCCCTCGGCGTCGGTGTTGAGCACCTCGACCGTCTTTCCGCCGCGCATCGTCACGACGTCGCTGGGGCGCTGCGCCGTCGAGCTCGGCATGTTCTCCGCCAGGCCGAGGTAACCGGTGACGGCGATCGGGAGGCCCAGCTCGGCGATCGCCAGGACGGCGCCGGCGACTGCTGCCGCACCGGCCATGTCGCACTTCATCGTGAGCATGCCGTTCGCGGGCTTGATGCACAGGCCGCCCGAGTCGAAGGTGATTCCCTTGCCCACGAAGGCGATGGACGCCTTGGGACGGCTGGGGGAGTAGCTGAGGACGGCGATGCGCGGTTCGTTGGCGGAGCCCTGGCCGACGCCGACGGTGCCACCGAAGCCGCCGGCTCGCAGCGCCTTCATGTCGTAGGACTTGAGCTTCACCTTCGTGCCCTTGATGCGTTCGGCGAGCGAGGCCACGAACGTCTCGGGGTAGAGCAGGTTGGGCGGCAGGTTCACCAGGTCGCGGGTGTAGGCGACGGCGTCACCCAGTGCGGCCGCGCGCTTGACGGCCTTCCGGGACGCGGCGTCGGCCGGACCGACGAGCGTGACCGCGGCGACGGCGTCGGTGCTGGTCGTGCCCGCCTTCGAGACGGCATACGCCCCGAGGGCCGTGCCCTCCGCGACGGCGGAGACGAGCTCGACTGACGTGCCGGGCACGACGACGGCGACCTTCTTCTTCTTGCTCAGGGTGCGGATGGCTGCCCCCAGGCCCTTGCGGACCTCCTCGAGGGCTGCGGGCTCGGACGAGAGGGCTCCGACGCCGGCGAGCACGACGAGCTTGGCCGTCACGTCCGGGACGGCGGCGAGGGTCGTGACCTCGCCGACCTTGCCGGCGAGCTCGAGGTCGGCGACGACCGACTTCAGGTGCGAGACCGTCTTGCGCGGGAGGCCGTGCCCGGGGGCCAGCGTCGCGCCGCTCTCGCCCGGCACGATCGCGACGACGAGCGCGTCGCAGGGCGTGTCGGCGGCCGAGCGGTTCGAGATGGTCAGGTTGGCCACGGGGACTCCTTCGTCGGGTGTGCTTCTCGGGCGCGCGACGGTGGCGCGCCTGCAGGAGGTGTGGGCGTACGCGTGCGTCCGGGACCGTGCGCACCACGCCACCGCCGGTGGCGGCGTTCGATGATAACGAGCGCGGGCGGCGTACCCGGTGGGCGGTAGGTTTGCGCCCATGACGACAGAGACGTCGGGCACCGCCGCCCCGCTGACCTCACCGCTGCACGACCGCCACCTCGCCCTCGGGGCGAAGATGGCCGACTTCGGCGGCTGGGACATGCCGATCGAGTACCCGGGCGGCGGCGTCGTCGCCGAGCACACCGCGGTGCGTGAGCGCGTCGGCATCTTCGACGTGAGCCATCTCGGCAAGGCGTCGGTGGTGGGTCCCGGCGCAGCCGACTTCGTCAACGCGTGCCTCACCAACGACGTACGCCGCATCCAGCCGGGGTCGGCGCAGTACACCCTCTGCTGCGACGAGTCGGGCGGCGTGGTCGACGACCTCATCGTCTACCTCAAGTCCGACGACGACGTCTTCCTCATCCCCAACGCCGCGAACACCGCCGAGGTCGTGCGACGTCTCCAGGCCGCCGCCCCCGAGGGCATCACCGTCACCAACCTGCATCGGGACTACGGCGTCATCGCGGTGCAGGGCACGAAGAGCGACGAGGTGCTGGAGTCGCTCGAGCTGCCCACCGGCCACGACTACATGTCGTTCGTCGAGGCGGACTGGCAGGGCCACCCCGTCATCGTCTGCCGCACCGGCTACACCGGCGAGCGCGGCTACGAGCTCGTGCCCCGCTGGGACGACGCGCCCGCGCTCTGGGACGCCCTCGTCACCGCGATCGAGCCGTTCGAGGGCAAGCCCTGCGGCCTCGGGTCGCGCGACACGCTGCGCACCGAGATGGGCTATCCCCTTCACGGACAAGACCTTTCGCTCGACATCTCGCCGGTGCAGGCGCGCGCCGGCTGGGCGGTCGGCTGGAAGAAGGACACCTTCTGGGGCAAGGCCGCGCTCGAGGCCGAGAAGGCCAACCCGACCCGCCTCATGCGCGGGCTGCTCGTGACGGGTCGCGGTATCCCGCGCGCCCACTGCGCGGTCTCCCGCGACGGTGAGGGCGTCGGCGAGGTCACCTCGGGCACCTTCTCGCCCACTCTCCGGCAGGGCATCGCGCTGGCGCTCCTGCGCCCCGACGTCGCCGATGGCGACACTGTGTCGATCGACGTGCGCGGCCGCGCGCTCGAGGCGACGGTCGTCAAGCCGCCGTTCGTCCAGGTGCAGGTCCGCGAGGGCTGAGCCCCCTCCGAGGACGTATGCCGCGTGGCCGCCCAGCGGCCGCTCGTGACCTCTCGACGTGCGCGAGGCGACAGAAAGTGGCCTCTCGACGTGCGCGAGGCGGCAGGAAGTGGCCTCTCGACGGTTGAGTTGAGGGGTGGGGTGGGCGGGGCGAGCCGGTTGTCGTGACGCGGCGACGCGTGGCCGGTCAGGTGAGGGCGGTGACGGCGACCGCGGCGGCCACGAGGGCGGCCGCGAGCGCGACCTCGATGGCCGCGCCGATGACGTCGCCGGTCACACCCCCCAGCCGTCGCACCGCGTGCCGGCGGACGGCCACGGAGGCCGTTGCGGCTGTCGCGACCACGGCCACGTGGGCTGCGGCCGCGGCATACGGGGACAGTTCCGTCGCGTTTCCGACGAGCCAGCCGACGCAGGCAGCCACCACCGCGGCGACAGCGACGAGGAGCCTCAGGGTCGGCCGCGACACCGTGCCGGCCACGCCCTGGCCCAGCCCTTCGGCACGTGCGGCCGGGATGCCGTGCCGGGCGCTCACGGCGCAGGCGAGCCTGCTGGCGACGAGGGCGGTCAGCGCCAGCGACGTTCCGGCTCCGGTGGCGAGGAGCGTGCCGAGACAGGCAGCATCGAGCAGCACCGTGAGCAGCAGTGCGGCAGCGCCGGCCGGCCCGGTGTCGCCCCGTCGCATCACCTCCAGCGAGCGCGCGGGGTCGTGTCCCGACGTCAAGCCGTCGGCGAGGTCGGCGAGCCCGTCGAGGTGCAGTGCGCGGGAGACGAGGGCGGTGACGACGAGGGCGAGGCCGGCGGCGACTGCCGAGGGTACGACCGTGGCGCCGGCCAACAGCCCCAGGGCGGCCCAGACGACCGCAGCCGGCACGGCCGTGAGCGGCGCGAGGAGCATGGCCCCACCGAGCGCTCGCTCGTCGACACGCCGCGGTGGTCCGACGCGCAGGGCGGTGAAGGTGCCGAGCGCGAGCCGCCAGGCATCACGCATCGAGGGTCCTGGGCCGGGGCTGCGTCGGAACCACGGGCGCGTCGGACAGGTCGAGCACGCGGCCGGCGACGACGAGGTGCACCCGGGCGGCGACCGATGCGACGCCCGCGTTGAGCCGTCCGAGCTCGTCCTGGAAGAACCGCCCGGACGGCGTCGTGGGCACCAGCGACCAGCCGACCTCGTTCGTGACCACGACCACCGGCACGGTTGCGACGCCGAGCGACTCCACGAGCCGGTCGCCGGCGGCGCGCACGAGCTCGGCCGCGGCGACGAGGTCGTCCCACCCGGCCTCGTCGACGAGGGCCGTGAGCCACGTGCCGAGGCAGTCGACGAGGACGGGCTCACGGGCGGCCTCGACCACCGCGGCGACATCCGCGGTCTCGACGGTGCGCCACGACGCCGGACGGCGGCTCTGGTGGTCGGCGACCCGACGGTTCCATTCCGGGTCGTCCGGTGTGGCCACCCTCCCGGTCGCGACGTAGGTCACCGACTCGGACTGCCAGAGCAGGTCCTCCGCGTGCCGGCTCTTGCCGCTGCGCACCGGGCCGGTGACGAGCGTCGTCGTCGCTGCGCGACGGGCCACGGGGTCGGTCATCGAGGCCCTCCGGCGTTCTGGAGGGGCCGGTCGGTCGCCTCGAAGACCACCGGCACCCCGAACGCGGCGCGCCGCGCGCCGCGCCGGAAGTCGCGGAGCAGCGCCGGACCGGCGACCAGCACGAGCACCGCGTTGAGCACGCCCCGCGGGAGGTCCCAGCCGAGCGAGGTGGTCACGTAGAAGAGCGCGTAGTGCCCGAGGTTCTCGCCCAACGAGGCCCCGGGGACGAAGCCCATCCCGGTGGGAGCGCCGGTGCCGAGGAACGGCCAGAACCACAGGTTCATGAACACGCCGTAGGCGAGCCCCGTGACGAGGGCGTAGGCCGCCACGACCCAGCGCTCGGACCTCCGACCCGGGCGGGCCGGCAGCAGGCCGGCGCCGAGCCCGATGCCGCCGGCGCAGATCATCTGGAAGGGCAGCCAGGGCCCCACGCCGCCCGTCAGGAGGGCCCCGACCGTGACCGCGAGCGCCCCGGAGACGAAGCCGACTCCGGGCCCGAGCACGCAGCCGGCGACGATGACGACGAAGAACATCGGCTCCAGCCCGGCCGTGCCCGCGCTGAGCAGCCGCAGGGCACCACCGGCGGCGGCAGCGACCCCGAGCACGGCGATGGTCTTCGCATCGAGACGCCCGGCCGTGACCTCGGCGAGGCAGACGACGGCGAGGAGTGCGAGCAGCAGCGCGAACAGCCACGGGGCGTCGTTGCCGTGGTCGCGGGCGAAGTCGCCGGTGACGAAGAACGGCCAGGTGAACGCGACCAGCCCGACGACGCCCACCACGGCAACCGCCACGACGGCCGGCCAGCGCAGCGGGATGACACGACGGGAGGTCATGCGATCCTCGCCAGTGCGCCGGCGACCTCGGCGACGGTGAGCCAGGTCTGGGGGAGCAGCACCTTGGTGACCTGCGGTGCGAAGGCGGGGGAGGATGCGAGCACCTCGCGCGCGGGCCCGTCGGTGACGACCTCGCCGTCGGCGAGGATGACGACGCGGTCGGCGATCTCCGCGGCGAGCTCCACGTCGTGCGTGGCGAGCACGACGGTGGTCCCACCCGCGGCGAGGCCCGTCAGCACCTCTCCCAGCCGCTTCTTGGCGCCGTAGTCGAGCCCCCGTGTCGGTTCGTCGAGCAGCAGCACCTCGGGCGAGCCGGACAGGATGACGGCGAGGGCGAGCGCGAGCCGCTGCCCCTCCGACAGGTCGCGCGGGTGGGTGCCGGGGTCGATGCCCCCGGAGATGCGGTCGAGGAGGGCCCGGCAGGTGCCGGACGCCGCGCCGAAGTCGGCGTCCGCGGCGGCGCACTCCGCTGCGACCGTGTCGGCGTAGAGCAGCAGCTCGGGCTGCTGGGGCACGAGCCCGACGGTGCGCACCCGCTCACGGGCGGGCGTCGCGTGAGGGTCGGTGGCCGCGGCCCCCAGCCGCACGCGTCCGGCCGCCAGACGGTGCTGGGCGGCGATCGCGCCGAGCAGGGTGGACTTGCCCGCCCCGTTGCGTCCCATGAGCGTGGTGACCGAACCGCGCGACACCGTGAGGTCGATGGCGTCGATCACCGTCCTGTGGCCGCGGCTGACCCTCACCCCGTCGAGCACCACGGACTGCTCGCGGCCGACGAGCCGCCGGCCGGCCGCCGCCATCGGCGTGCTGGCCCCGAGGGCGTCACGCAAGGAGGCCGCCCTGCGACGGGCGTCGCGGATCGACAGCGGAGTCGGTGACCAGCCGACGAGGCGCGAGAGCCCGACGACGGGCGGGTAGATCTGCGACCGGAGCATCGCGTCGGCGGGTTCCAGCAGCTCGGACACGTGGCCGTCGTCGACGAGGAGCACCCGGTCGGCGTGGTGGACCACTCGTTCCAGCCGGTGCTCGGCCAGGACCACGGTAACCCCGAGGTCGTGCACGATGCGGTGCAGGGAGGCCAGGACCTCTTCCGCCGCAACGGGATCCAACGCCGAGGTGGGCTCGTCGAGGACCAGGACCCGCGGACCGGCGGCGAAGAGTGCCGCGATCGCCACGCGCTGCTGCTGGCCGCCCGAGAGCGCCCGGAGCGACTGTCCGCGCAACGGGGTGAGCCCGAACAGGTCGAGGGTCTCCTCGACCCGCCGGCGGATCGTCGTCGGGTCGAGGCCCATCGTCTCCATGCCGTACGCCACCTCGTCCTCGACGACGTCGGTGACGAACGTCGAGGTCGGGTTCTGCTCGACGAGGCCCACGACGGTGGCGAGGTCGCGCGGCCGGTGCTCGGCCGTGTCGAGACCGTCGACGGTGACGCGCCCCGTGAGCGTGCCCCCGCTGAAGTGGGGGACGAGGCCGTTGACGGTGCGCAGCAGCGTCGACTTGCCGCTGCCGGTGGGACCGACCACGAGGACGAGCTCACCCTCGGGGATCTCGAGCGTGACGTCGTGCAGGCTGGGGGACGGGGCGTCGGCGTAGCGGACCGAGACGTGGTCGAAGGTGATCACGACAGGGCCTCCCGGGGCCGGGGCGTCACCCACGCGGGGATGGTGGCGACGAGGACGGCGACGACCGCCAGCAGCGGCAGCGCCGGCAGCTCGGCCCGCTGCGACGGCACGACGCCGTCCCAGCCCTGCACCGAGGCGACGACGAGCACGGTCGCGGGCACGGCTCCGGCAGCCGCGGTCACGGTCTCGGTCCAGGCCCACCGGTCGCGGCGGTGACCGGAGCGGGTGTCGCGTGAGGCTCCCACGAGCAGGCTGGACCCGGCGAGCACCGCCCCGAGCACGAGGACCGGCAGGCCGAGCAGGCCTCCTGCCGAGGCGTCGAGCAGGCCGTAGAGCCCGGCGAGCACCCCGACGAGGCCGGCGAGGGCCAGTCCGGTCGCGGCGCGCCGGCTGCTGGTGGAGGTGCGTACGGCCCGGCCGTAGCCGCGTGACTCCATCGAGGCGGCGAGGCCGAGCGACCGCTCGAAGGCCGTCTCGAGCACCGGCACGGTGAGCCGGGCGGTCTCGCGAAGGCCCCGGCCGTCGCGACCGCGCAGGGTGCGTGCCGCGCGGACGTCGCGCGCGTCGGAGAGCAGCTGCGGGGCGAACGTCAGCCCGACGACGACGGCGGTGCCGACGTCGTAGAGGGTGGAAGGTAGGTAGCGGAGCAGCCGGCGCGGGCTCGCGAGCGCGTTGGCGGCGCCGAGGCACGCGAGGATCGCGGCGAGCCGGAGGGCGTCGTAGGCGGCATACAGCAGCGCCTCGAGCGTCACCGCACCGCCGAGGCGCACGTTGGCCGCCCACTCGGGCAGCGGGACGCGCGGCAGCGTCACGACCACCGTGTCGCCGACGATGCCGTTGCCGAGCACCGCGGTCATCACGAGACGGAAGGCGAGGACGGCCCCGCCGATGACGAGGAAGGCCGGCAGCGGGTTCGGCGTGGCGGGGTCGTGCCGTTCGGACACCACGACCACGCAGACCCCGACGACGAGCAGGAGCACGACCGGGTTGGTCGTGCGTGACGCAGCCGTCGCGAGGCCCAGCCCCCACAGCCACCAGGCTGCGGGGTGCTGGAGCCGAGCACGCTGCTGCGCCACGAGGACTCGCCCCCGGAGCCTCAGGCGTCCCGGCGGGCGCGCGAGCGCGAGCGGAAGAGGACGTAGGCGATGAGCGCGAGCAGCACGAGCGCCGCGACGACGTATGCCGCCGCGTTCGTGCCCGAGCTCGCCGCGGTCGTGGCGGCGCCCGCGTTCGTGTCACCCGCGGTCGGCGTGGCCGACGGCGTCGCGGCCGGTGCCGCGATGGTCACCGGCTGGTCGGCGGCCTTGGCCTCGGGCGAGACGCTCTTGACGGGCGCACCGCACTCCTTGGCCGGGTAGCCGGCGACGCCGCAGACGAGGCCCTTCTCGGTGCGCACCTCGCCGGCGGCGGCGAGCACGGCCGTGCTCGTCGCGTCGGTCGCGACGACGGCGCACACCGCCTTGGGCTGGGGCGGCGTCGCGTTGTCGGCGGAGTCGGCGGGCCGGCCGAAGTCGACGACGACGCCGACGCGCTTCTTGCCCGTCTCGGCCGGCGTCGTGGCACAGATCTGGTCGAAGGTCAGCACCGCGCGGGGGAAGCGGGTGGAGGCCTCGTCGGCCACGGCGAAGCGCCAGCCGTCGACGCTGCCGTCCTTCGGGACGGTCTGGTCCGAGCCCTTCTGGGCGAACGTCCAGGCGCCGTTCGTGAGCTGGTAGAAGCCCCAGAACCGGAACGCCGCGGCGTGCGCGGGGGCGACGGTCAGGGCGGCGAGGCAGGCGGCCACGAGGGTGGCGAGCACGACCCGCAGCGGGGCACGACGGGCACGACGGGCACGATGGACGACGGACACGTTTCCTCCTCGCGGGTCGGACACCGTGTCGGGTTGTGGCTGCTGCCGGCCCGGCGGGTGACTCCGGTCCGCATTCCACGACAGACTGACAAAGGAGCCGGTGGGACGCGGGTTTTCCGGCTGGTCACCCCGGGCCGCGCGGCGGCGGGGATGGCTTCACGGTTGCGGGTCAGCGCCGGAGTCACACCGGCTTGCCCCGTCGTCCTTCGGTTAGGCGAACCGTGGCACGGTGGCCTGCCGCACGTCAAACACGGCTCCGTCTAGGGTGGCCGCATGAGCGCTGACTGGTCCTGGCTGTTCCTCGACGCCCACGGCGAACCCATGGAGGGAGAGGGGCTCGCGACCACCGCATTCCCGACCCAGAGCGACGCCGAGAGCTACCTCGGCGAGTCGTGGCGCGAGCTGCTCGAGAGGGGTGTCGAGGCGGTCACGCTCCGCGAGAACGGCACGGTCGTGTACGGCCCGATGAGCCTGCGGGCGTCCGAGTGAGCGCAGTGGTCACCGAGCGACTGTCGAGCGGACTCGAGCGCGAGCTGCTCGGGCGCGTCGTCGCCGCCCAGCGTTCGTGGCGCGCGCCCGGCGTCAGCGTCGGCGTCGTGCGCGACGGAGCCCTCGTGTGGTCGACCCACGTCGGCTCCGCCCGCCTCGGCACGGAGCCGACACCGGCCGACGACGACACCCAGTTCATGATCGGCTCGGTGACGAAGACGTTCACGGCGCTGGCCGTGATGTCGCTGCGGGACGAGGGCCGGCTGTCGCTCGACGACACGCTCGACGCGTACGTCCCGGGCAGCAGGCACGCCCGGGTTCCCCTGCGACAGATGCTCGCCCACGCGTCGGGTTTGCAGCGCGAGCCGGTCGGCAACATCTGGGAGAGCCTCGAGGCGCCCGAGCGCGACGCGTTCCTCGCCGGCGTCGAGGAGGCAGAGCAGGTGCTGCCGCCCCACCACGCCTTCCACTACTCAAACCTCGCCTACGGCCTCCTCGGGCAGGTCGTCGAGCGTGTCACCGGGCAGGAGTGGGAGGCGGTCGTTCGCGAGCGGGTGCTCGAGCCTCTCGGCATGACGCGCACCGGGCTCACCCCGGCCGACGACCGTGCGCACGGCTACCAGGTCGACCCGTACGCCGGCACCGCCCGCGAGGAGCCGCTCTTCACCCTCAACGCGACGGCGCCGCTCGGCGGGCTGTGGTCGACGGTCGCCGACATGGCCCGCTACGCGGCATACGTGGCCGCCCCCGACGCCCGGGTCGTGCGACCCGAGACCGTCGACGAGATGTGCCGGCCGCTCATCATGACCGACGTCGACGGCTGGGCCGGCGCCTACGGGCTGGGCTTCGGGATGGGTCGCCGCGGCGACCGCGTCTTCGTCGGTCACGGAGGAGCCATGCCCGGCTTCCTCACCGGGCTGCGGGTGCGGCGCAAGGAGGGCGTCGGTGCGATCGTCTTCGCCAACGCGACCTCCGGGGCCCTGACGCTCGCGCTCGCGACCGACCTCGTCGAGGCCGTCGTCGACGCCGAGCCGTCGGTGCAGGCTGCGTGGGTGCCCGAGGTCGAGCAGCCCGCTCTCACCGAGCTGCTCGGCCTGTGGTGGTCCGAGGGCTCGCCGCTGACGTTCTTCGTGCGCGGTGGGCAGCTGTGGTCGCGTCTCAGCGACGACGACCCGCTGTCCGAGACGAGGTATGCCGCCGAGGGGACCGACCGCTACCGCGCGGTCGAGGGGCGCGAGCGCGGCGAGGTGCTCGAGGTCGTGCGCGCCGGCGACGGCACGGTCGAGAAGCTCTACTTCGCGACGTATGCCGTCACGCGGGCGCCGCTCGCGTTCGCCGACCTGCAGGCCTGACGCCCTTCGAACGGGGCGGCCCGGGGTTCGGCCCGGGTCGGCCCGGGTCGGTCAGGTCGGCGGGTTGCCGCGGTCGACCTGCGGCTTCGGCATGCGCGTGCGACGCATCTGGAAGGCGCGCATGATGGCGTACCACGCGTCGCCCTTCTCGGCCTGGCCGAACTTGTCCTCGACCTTGCGGCGGGTGCGGCGCCACATCAGCACCGCGTCACCGATCGCGACGAGGATGAGGCCGTAGACGAGCACGAAGACGAGCAGCAGCGCCCAGTTCGTGCGCACGAAGCTGAGCAGCAGCACGATGAGCATGATCGGCAGCATGAACTCGCCGATGTTCCAGCGGGAGTCGACGGAGTCGCGGATGAAGCGGCGGCGCGGGCCCTTGTCGCGGGCCGGAAGGTACTTCTCGTCGCCGACGAGCATGCCCGCCCGCTGCTTGGCCATGGCCTCGCGGCGCGCGGTCTTGTCCTGCTGCGTGGCGGCCTTGCGGTCGGTGACGATGAGCGGACGCTTGTTGAGGGCCTCCTGGTCGCGGCGCTTGGGCGTGGGCCGGTTCTTGGCGCCGGGGCGGGCCGGGTCGGTCTCGACCGTGGTGGCGAGCTCGTCGTTGAGGGTCTTCTTGCGTCCGAACACGGGGCCACTCTAAGCCGAACCGGCGCGTAGCCCCGCATCGCGCCCAGCTCGGCGCACCGTCGCGGCCGGGGCGCCGTGTCCGCCGTCTCGATGAGCGCCGGCGGGTCAGTGCCCTTCACGTGGCCGGCGCAGCGGGACGAACCGGTAGCGTCCGTGCCGGCTCGTCGACACCACCTCACCGGTGCGGACGACGAGCGTCATCGAGCCGGCGACCGGGATGACGAGACGGCCGCGGTCGGCGAGCTGGTCGACGAGCGAGCGCGGTAGCTCTTCAGCCTCGGCGGACACGAGGATGCGGTCCCAGGGCCCGTCGGCGGGGTCGCCGAGCACGTCGGGAAGGGCCTCTCGCACGCTGGCCCAGGGCATACGCAGGGCCTCGACGTTCGCTGCCCCCCACCGGGCGAGGTCGGGCTCCAGCTCCACTCCGACCACCGAGCCCTCCGGCCCGGTCAGATGGGCGAGCAGAGCCGTCGTCCAGCCGGAGCCGGAGCCGACGTCGAGGACGCGCTGGCCCTGGCGCACGTCGAGCAGGCGCAGCATGTCGGCGACCGTGCGTGGCTGCGAGTTGGTCTGTCCGTGGCCGATGAGGATGGGACCGTCATGACCCGCTCTCGACCGCGCCAGGCGGGGGAGGAACCCCGAGCGCGGCACCGCCTCGAAGGCTCGGTCGACGGCATCCATGGTTCGAGCCAAGCACGACGCGGCGGGCCCGTCACCCCCCGCGACGGGCGACGACGTGCACGAGCGTGCCGAGGGCCCGGTAGGGGTCGGTCGAGCCCAGCCGCTCCTCGACGTCGAGGAGGGCGGCCAGGTCCTCTCCGTCGGGAGCGGGCTGCTCGACCGGCACGTCGTCGCTCGCGACGCGGATGCCGTACCAGGCAGCGACCTCGAGACCCGCCGCTTCGCAGTCAGCCGTGAGCGAAGCCCTGGTGTCGGCGCGGGCGTCGACGCCGATCTCGTTGCGGTAGCGGGCGCTTCGCCCCTGCTCCGCGGCCCGGCGGGTCTCGTCGAGCGCCGCGAGAGCCGCCGGCCAGTCGTGGCGGGCGGCAGGGCGCCACGCCATGGCGTCGCCGTTGCGGGCAACGACAGAGACGATGCCGCCGGGCGCCACCCGGCGCGCGAGGGCCGCCACGGCAGACCGGCTCTCGGGGAGGTACATCAGCACGCCGTGGCACATGACGACGTCGTACGCCGTCGGCTGCGTCACGCTCGCGAGGCCGGCCAGGTCGGTCGCCAGCAAGGTCACGCGGTCTCGCTGGGCATCGGTCAGCTCGGCTGCCGCCCGCTCGAACGCGGCCCGCATCCGGCCGTCGGGCTCGACCGCCGTCACGGCGTGGCCGAGGCGGGCGAGGCGCAGCGCCTGCGTGCCCTGGCCGGTGCCGACGTCGAGCACCCGCAGCGGCCCTCGCGGCAGGTGGACCGCGAGCTGCCGGGTGACCAGCTCCTGACGGACCACGTTGCGCAAGTTGCCCAACCGCTCGAGCCAGGGTCCCTGGCCGGCGAGGAACGTGTTGTCTGCCATCGGGCGAAGGTACACACCGTCACCGACGTCGGCGGACCCGCATCGGTAGGGTCGGCCCGTGACCACCGACGCACTCACCCCCGACCAGATCCAGCAGCTGCGCGCACGCGTGGCCGAGCTCATGCCCCAGGTCCGTGCCGACCTCGAGCAGCTGGTGCGCATCCCCAGCGTCTCGGCGACCTCGTTCGACCAGGGCCAGGTGGCGCGCAGCGCCGAGGCGGTGGCCGAGCTGCTGCGGCGCGAGGGCCTCGACGTCGAGATCGTCGTCGAGGGTGGCCGCCCGGCCGTCATCGGCCACCTCGACGGCCCCGAGGGCGCACCCACCGTGACGCTCTACGCGCACCACGACGTGCAGCCCCCCGGCGACGACGCCGACTGGCACACCCCGCCCTTCGAGCCCACCGAGCGCGACGGCCGGCTCTACGGCCGCGGCGCGGCGGACGACAAGGCGGGCGTGATGGCGCACATCGCCGCGCTGCGCGCCCACGCCGGCGACCTGCCCGTCGGGGTCACCGTCTTCGTCGAGGGCGAGGAGGAGTTCGGCTCCGCGTCGCTGCCGGCGATCTTGGAGAAGCACGGGCACCGTCTGGCGGCCGACGCCATCGTCATCGCCGACTCCGGCAACTGGGCGATCGGCGAGCCGGCCCTGACGACCACCCTCCGCGGTGGCGTGCGGGCCGTCGTGCGCGTCGAGACCCTCGACCACTCCGTCCACTCCGGCATGTTCGGCGGCGCCGCGCCCGACGCGGTGACCGCGCTCATCCGCCTGCTCGCCTCGCTCCACGACGACGCCGGCAACGTCGCCGTCAAGGGCCTCGACGAGGGCACCGCCGCCGACCTCGACTACGACGAGCCGCGTTTCCGCGAGGAGTCCGGTCTGCTCGACGGCGTCGAGCTCATCGGGTCGGGCTCGATCCTCACCCGGCTGTGGAACAAGCCGTCCATCACGACGATCGGCATGGATGTCACGTCGGTGGAGAAGGCCTCCAACACGCTCGCCGCGCGCGCCGCCGCCAAGGTGTCGATGCGGCTCGCCCCCACCCAGGACCCCGAGGCGGCCTTCGAGCTGCTCAAGGGGCACCTGCTCGACCACGCGCCCTGGGGCGCCCGGGTCACGGTCGACCTCGAGGAGCACGGGTCCGGCTTCGCGGCCGACGCCGACGGGCCCGTCTACGACGAGGCGCGGGCGTCTTTCGCGGACGCCTGGGGCACCGAGCCGGTCGACATGGGGGTCGGCGGATCGATCCCGTTCATCTCGGACTTCGCGGCCCGGTTCCCCGACGCCGCGATCATCGTCACCGGCGTCGAGGACCCCGACACGCGTGCCCACGGCGCCAACGAGTCGCTGCACCTGGGCGAGTTCGAGAAGGTCTGCGTCGCCGAGGCCGTCTTCCTCGCCCGCTTGGGCGCCCTGCCGCGCGTCTGACCGCGCGTCGCTCGGCACGCCCGCCTCGTCAGGAGGCGGGCCTGCCGGCGCCGCGGTAGCGCTGCTCTCGCAGCTCGAGGGCGTACGCGTCGACGTCGGGCATGCCGAGGTCACGGGCCGCTGCGACCTCCGCGTCGATGTCGTAGGGCACCCGGACGAAGTTGACCGAGAAGCTCTGCGGCACAGACGAGTCCGTGACTCCCTCGAGGATGCAGTACGGCGCGGTCGGCCCGTCGAGGTGGTTGCCGACGGCGCCCGCGTTGAAGAGCAGGAGGCCCTCGTCGGCCTCGAGGTAGGCGCCGTGGATGTCGCCGTAGCCGACGACGTCGGGTGTCGTGCCCTCCGGCCACGCGTCGGACAGGTGCCCGGGAACGGCAGGCGCCCACGGGCCGGTGAAGTCCGTGTTGGTGAACATGCCGCGGAACTCGTCCATGGTGTGCTCCCAGCGCACCCGCACGAACTCGCTGGTCTGCGAGGCGTGGAAGAGCCGGATCCGCTTGCCGCTCATCACGAGGTCGTACGCGTTCGGCAGGGACACGAGCCAGGCGGCATCCTCGTCGGTGAGCTCGTCACGGGTCCACTGGCCGGCCTCGAAGCGCGGCACGTCACCGCGGGCGACGAAGCCCTCCCAGTCGCCGATGAGGGAGTCCCAGTTGCCGCGCACCGTCACCTCGCACGCCTCACGCGTCCGCTTGATCGCCTCGGCCCCCCGTGGCCCCTTGCCGACGACGTCGCCGAGGTTGAGGACGCGCGTGATGCCGCGGGCCTCGATGTCGGCGAGGACGGCCTCGAGGGCCGTGACGTTGCCGTGGACGTCGGAGATGACGGCGATCCGGTCGAGCGCCTGCGCCACCGGCTCAGTCCTTGTGGGTCTTGCCGGGTAGGGCGAGCATGCGGTCGAGGGCGGCGCGGGCCTGCGCCGCGACGGTCGGGTCGACGCGGATCGGATTGACGACGCGGCCCTCGACGAGCGACTCGAGCGCCCAGACGAGGTGCGGCAGGTCGATCCGGTTCATCGTCGAGCAGTAGCAGACGTTCTTCTCCAGGAAGGCGATCCGCTGGTTCGGGAACTGCGCGGCGAGGCGGCGCACGAGGTTCAGCTCGGTGCCGACGACCCACGACGTGCCGTCGGGCGCCGCCGCGATGGTCTGGATGATCTTCTCGGTCGAGCCGACCTCGTCGGCGAGCTCGACGACCTCGTAGCGACACTCGGGGTGCACGATGACCTTGACGTCGGGGATCTCGCGACGGGCCGCCTCGACGGCCTCGACGGAGAAGCGACCGTGCACGGAGCAGTGCCCGCGCCACAGGATCATCCGGGCGTTCTCGAGCTGCTCGCGGGTGAGGCCGCCGTTGGGGCGGTGGGGGTCCCAGACGACGCAGTCGTCGAGCGAGAGGCCCAGCTCGCGCACCGCGGTGTTGCGGCCGAGGTGCTGGTCGGGCAGGAAGAGCACCTTGCCGGTGCCGTCCACCCCGCCGACCTGCTCGAACGCCCAGTCGAGGGCGGTGCGGGCGTTGGAGCTCGTGCAGATCGTGCCGCCGTGGCGCCCGGTGAAGGCCTTGATGGCCGCCGAGGAGTTCATGTAGGTGACCGGGATCGTCTGCTCGGCGATGCCCGCTGCGGTGAGCTGCTCCCAGCAGTCCTCCACCTGCGCGATGGCGGCCATGTCGGCCATCGAGCAGCCCGCGGCGAGGTCGGGCAGGATCACGGTCTGCTCGTCACTGGTGAGGATGTCGGCCGACTCGGCCATGAAGTGCACGCCGCAGAAGACGATGTAGGGCGCGTCGGGCCGGGCGGCGGCGTCGCGGGCGAGCTTGAAGGAGTCGCCGGTGACGTCGGCGAACTCGATGACCTCGTCACGCTGGTAGTGGTGGCCGAGGACGAACACCTTGTCGCCGAGGGCGGCCTTGGCTGCCCGGGCTCGTGCGACCAGGTCGGGGTCCGACGGGGCGGGGAGGTCGCCGGGACACTCGACACCGCGCTCGGTGTGCAGGTCGGTGCCCTGCCCGAGCACGAGGAGGGGGAGCGGGGCCGGTGCCGTCGTCATGCCCAGATCGTATGCCGCCCGACACGCTGCCGACGCCACCGCCCGGCCGGCCCCACCGCATACGCCCTTGACCTCAAGCAGACTTGAGGTCTGAGGCTGGGGTCATCGACCTCACGACAGGAGAAACGATGCCCATCGCACTCGTCACGGGGGCCACCCGAGGCCTCGGGAGGGCCCTTGCCGACGCGCTGGCCGACCGTGGCTGGGACCTCGTCGTCACCGCGCGCCATGCAGTCCGGCTGGACACGACGGTCGAGGGGCTGCGCGGCCACGGCCACCGCGTGGTGGCGGTGCCGGGCGACGTCGCGGACGCCGCGCACCGGGAGGAGCTCGTGGCCGCGGCTCTGGCGACGTGCGGCGGAGCCGGCCTGGACCTGCTCGTCAACAACGCGAGCACGCTCGGGCCCGTCCCGCTGCGCCGGGTCGTGGAGCTCATGACGGAGGAGCTGGCGCACGTGTTCGCCGTCAACGTCCTGGCACCTCACGCGCTGCTGCGCGAGCTGCTGCCCTCCCTCGCGGCGGCTGGCGGCGCGGTGCTCGACGTGTCCTCGGACGCCGCCGTCGAGCACTACGAGTCCTGGGGCGGCTACGGCGCCTCGAAGGCCGCCCTCGACCACCTCACCCTCACCCTCGCCGTCGAGGCACCCGGCATACGCGCGTGGTCGGTCGACCCCGGCGACATGCGCACCGCCATGCACCAGGCGGCCTTCCCCGGCGAGGACATCTCCGACCGGCCGCTCCCCGACCACGTCGCCGTCCCCGCCCTGCTGGCGCTCCTCGATGCGCGGCTGCCGAGCGGGCGCTACCGGGCGGCCGAGATCGCCGGCATCGTCGGGTCGGGCCGGACGGGGGTCGGCTCGTGACGGCGGCGCTCGGTCAGGTCCCGCACACCGTCTTCCGCGCGACCGACGACCTCACCGCGGACGCGCCGCCCGAGCAGCGCGGGCTGACCCGCGACGGCGTACGCCTGCTCGTCGTGTCCGACGAGGGCGGCGGTAGGCCTCACATCACCCACACGGCGTTCAGGCACGTCGGCGACCACCTGGCGCCCGGAGACCTGCTCCTCGTCAACACCTCGGCGACGGTCGCCGCCGAGGTCGACGGGTGGGTCGCAGGGCGCGGCGACGTCGTCGTCCACGTCGCGACCGAGCTCGACGACGGCACGTGGGTCGTCGAGCTGCGCACGGCTCCCGACGCGGCACGCCCGGTGCTCGGTGCGGCGGAGGGCGAAGTCGTCGAGCTCGCGACAGACGGCCCCCGGATGGGCCTGCTCGCGCCCTACCCACGAGCCGGTTCGTCACCGGCCGGAAGCGGCAACCGGCTCTGGGCCGCTGCGGAGCTGGACGGACGCGGGCTGGCTCGGCACCTGGCGGATCACGGTCGGCCGACCGCGTACGGCTACCTGCGAGGGCGCTTCCCCCTGGAGGCGTACCAGACGGTGTTCGCGCACGTGCCCGGCAGCGCCGAGATGCCCAGTGCGGCGAGGCCCTTCACCACTCGGCTCGTCACCGACCTCGTCGGCTCGGGCGTGCTCGTCGCGCCGATCACGCTCCACACGGGGTTGTCGTCGCAGGAGGCGGGGGAGGCGCCGCAGCCGGAGCGCTTCGCGGTGCCCGCAGCCACCGCCTCGCTCGTCAACCACGTGCGCGCCACCGGTGGCCGCGTCGTCGCGGTCGGCACCACCGCGACCCGCGCGATCGAGTCCGCCGCGGACGAGGACGGAACCGTGCACCCGGCGGCGGGCTGGACCGATGTCGTCATCTCGCCCGTTCGTCCGGCGAGGGTCGTCGACGGGCTCGTCACCGGCTGGCACAACCCCGACGCCTCCCACCTGCTGCTCGTCGAGTCCGTCGCGGGCGAGGCGCTGACCCAGGTGGCCTACGACGA
>JABFXB010000558.1 GCA_013361975.1 Dermatophilaceae bacterium | reverse complement strand
ACGCCACCGGCTGACGCCCGCCGAGCCGTCCCGGCGGGCGTCAGCGCTGGGTGGTGTCGGTGACCTCGCCGACGAGCTCCTCGAGCACGTCCTCGAGGAACACGACGCCGGTCACGGCGGTGTCGTCGTCGATGACGCGGGCCAGGTGCGAGCCGCTCAGCTGCATCGTGGCGAGGACGTCCTCGATGTCGTCCCCGTCTCGCACGGTGGCCAGTCGGCGTATGCGCTTGGGCGGGATGGGCTGCTCGTGACGCTCGTCGTCGGCGTACAGCACGTCCTTGAGGTGGATGTAGCCCGCGATCTCGCCGGCCGCGTCGCGCACCGGGTAGCGCGAGAAGCCCTGCTTCGCCACGAGCCGCTCGATGTCGGCCGGGGTCGCGCCGAGCTGCACGGTGGTCAGCTCGGTGATGCCGACGGCCACGTCGTGGGCCAGCTTGTCGGAGAACTCGAGCGTCTTCGCGACGAGCCCGTGGCGCTCCTCCTCGATGAGGCCTTCGCGGCGCGACTCGCCGACGATGTGGGCGACCTCCTCGACGGTGAAGACGGAGGTGATCTCGTCCTTGGGCTCGACCCGGAAGAGGCGCACGAGGGCCTTCGCGACGGCCTCCATCGCGTGCACGATCGGCCGCAAGGTGCGCGAGATGAGGAAGAGGGGTGGCACGAGCACCAGCGCCGCCCGGTCGGGGCCGGCGATGGCGAGGTTCTTCGGGATCATCTCGCCGACGACGACGTGCAGGTAGCTGACGATGAGCAGCGCGATCGCGAGGGCGACGCCGCCCGCCCAGGCCTCCGAGAGGCCCACGGTGTGGAAGACCGGCTCGAGCAGGTGGTGCAGCGCCGCCTCGGCGAGCGCGCCCAGCCCCACCGAGCAGACGGTGATGCCGAGCTGCGCCGTCGCGAGCATCGAGCCCAGCCGTTCGAGGGCGAGCAGGCACGAGGCGGCGCGCTTGCTGCCGGCGTCGGCGAGCGGCTCGAGCGTGGAGCGGCGCACCGCCATCGCCGCGAACTCGGCGCCGACGAAGAACGCGTTGCCGAGGAGGAGGAAGAGCGAGACGACGTAGACCCAGGGCCCGTTCACGAACGCTCCCCCTCGCCGGCCGAGGGCGTACGCCCGCTGGCCGGTCGCGCGCCGGCACTCGGGCCACGCCTCCCGCGGTCACCGACACCCCCGTCGCCGTCGTCGCCGCCCCTCTGCAGGTCGCCGTGGCCATCGCCGTGGCCATCGCCGCGCTCGGCGGCGCGATCGGCCGCGGGACGGGACTCGGGGTCGGGCACGAAGCGGAGCCGGTCGACCCGGCGCCCCTCCATCCCGACGACCTTGATGCGCCACCCGGGCAGCTCGACGACGTCACCGACGACCGGCACCCTACCGAGCACGTTCATGACGTAGCCGCCCGTCGTCTCGTAGGTGTGGCCGTCGGGGACGTCGGCGTCGAAGGCGTCACGCACCTCGTCGGGACGCCACAGTCCGGGGACGGTCCACGACCCGTCGACGAGCTCGCGCCCGCCCTGCCGGCTCCGGTCGTGCTCGTCGGAGACCTCGCCGACGATCTCCTCGACGACGTCCTCGAGCGTGACGATCCCCGAGGTTCCGCCGTACTCGTCGACGACGACGGCCATCTGGAAGCCGCCCTCGCGCAGCTGCCGCAGCAGCGGGTCGAGCCGGATGGTCTCGGGCACGACGAGCCGCTCGGACATCAGTGCCGAGACCGGCACGTCCTTGCGCCGCTCGTGCGGCACGGCCATCGCCTTCTTGACGTGGACCACGCCGTCGATGTCGTCCCAGTCCTCACCGAGAACGGGGAAGCGCGAGTGGCCAGTGCGTCGCGACAGCCGCAGCACGTCGTCGGCGGACTCGTCCCGGTGGATGCCGGTGCAGCGGACGCGCGGCGTCATGACGTCGTCCGCGGTGCGCTCGCCGAAGCCGAGGGAGCGGGTCAGCATTCGCGCTGTCGTGACGTCGAGCGTGCCCGCCTCGGCCGAGCGCTGGACGAGGCTCGCCAGCTCCTGCGGCGTGCGGGCGCCCGACAGCTCCTCCTGCGGCTCGATGCCGAGGGAGCGCAGGAACCTGTTGGCCGAGCCGTTGAGCACGATGATGAGCGGCTTGGCGACCACGGCGAACACGCGTACGGGCAGGGCGACGACCTTCGCGGTGGACAGCGGCGCCGAGATTCCGAGGAACTGCGGCAGCAGCTCGCCGAAGACCATCGAGAAGACGGTCGCGAGGACGAGGGCGATCGTGCTCGAGACCGCCTCGACCGCACCGTCGCCCAGTCCGAGGGCCTGCAGCGGGCCCGACACGAGCACGCCGATCGAGGGCTGGGCGAGGTAGCCGACGACGAGCGTCGTGATGGTGATGCCGACCTGGGCCGCGGACAGCTGGGTCGAGAGCTGCTTCAGCGACTGCAGCACGACGCGCGCCCGTGAGTCGCCCTCGTCGATGGCGCGCTGGACCGTCGGGCGGTCGAGCGCGACGAGCGAGAACTCGGCGGCCACGAAGACCGCCGTGCCCGCCGTCAGCAGCACGGCGCCGAGCACGAGCAGCCACTCGGTCACCGTCGCGCCACCCGTCTGGCCGGGACGGCGAACACCTGGGCTCGGATGGACGTCATGGTGGGCCAACTATAGGGAGCCGGAGCAGCGCGGCGCCGACCCGCGCCCGGGCCGGTGTCGTCGTCCCGGGCCCTGGGGCCGCACCCGCCCGGCTCTCCCGGTCCCCCTGTGGCCGCCGTATGCCGTGTGGTTGAGTTGGCGCATCAGTGGACTCGGCGGGGCGAGCGAAAGAGGGCACGGTGGAGGGCGCACGACGTGAGCGGGGCGGTCGCATCGAGGTCCGCGGGCTGACCAAGCGGTTCGGCTCGTTCACCGCCGTCGACCACCTCGACTTCGACGTCGAGCCCGGCCGGGTGACCGGCTTCCTCGGCCCCAACGGCAGTGGCAAGACGACGACCCTGCGCATGCTGCTCGGTCTCGTCCGCGCAACCGCCGGCACGGCCACGATCGACGGCCACCGCTACCGCGACATCCCCAACCCGCTCACGGTGGTCGGCTCGGCGCTCGAGGCCACGAACTTCCACCCGGGGCGCACCGGGCGCAACCACCTGCGGGTCCAGGCCGCCGTCGCCGGCGTGCCCGACCGGCGCGTCGACGAGCTGCTCGAGCTGGTGGGCATCCCCGCCGCCGCCCGCAAGCGCGCCGGCGGCTACTCGATGGGCATGCGCCAGCGGCTCGGACTCGCCGCGGCCCTGCTCGGCGACCCGCGCGTCATCATCCTCGACGAGCCGGCGAACGGCCTCGACCCCGAGGGCATCCGGTGGCTCCGCGGCTTCCTGCGCCACCTCGCCGACGAGGGACGCACGCTGCTCATCTCCAGCCACATGCTCTCGGAGGTCGAGCAGACCGTCGACGACGTCGTCATCATCGCGAACGGCAAGCGGGTCGCCCAGGGCACCGTCGCCGAGCTGCGCGGCCACCCGACGGCATACGTGCGCACGTCCGACCCCGAACGGCTGGCCGAGGGACTGCGTCGTCGCGGGCTCGCCGTGACGCCCGCCGGTCGCGGGCTCCGCGTCACGACCGACGACCTGGCGACCGTCGGCGACGTGGCCCACGCGAGCGACGTCGCGATCCACGAGCTCCGGTCGGAGCAGACCCACCTCGAGGAGCTGTTCTTCAACCTCACCGAGAGCGAGGAGTTCCGCAACCGCAACCTCCTCGCGCAGGCGGGCGACACCGGGCCGAGCGCGCCGGCCGGTCCCCCGACCGACCTGCCGCCGCCGAGCGGTCCGCCGATCGACCCGGCCCTGCTCGACGAGCCGGGGCCGGACGCCCGCGACGAGCAGACTGCCCGCCTCGACAGAGAGGGAGGCGCACGATGACCGCCGTGCGCGCCGAGCTCCGCAAGTTCTTCACGACCCGCCTCTGGTGGGGCATGGCGATCGCCGTGCTGGTCAGCGGAGCCGCCTTCGCGGTCCTCTTCGCCTTCTTCTTCACCAGCGACGCGGTCCAGGGACCGCAGGCCGCGGTCGCGCCGCGCACCGACGCCGCCATCGCGAAGGCCGTCTTCACCGGTGGCCTGCAGGTCGGCTACCTGCTGACCCTGGCCGTCGGGGTGCTGACCATCGGGTCCGAGTACCGCCACCAGACGATCACCGCGACCTTCCTCGCGGTCCCCCGCCGCGGACGGGTCATGGCCGCGAAAGTGGCGGCGCTGCTCGTCATCGGCGCCTTCTACGGGCTGCTGTCGTTGGCGGGCGCCGTCGGCGCCGGGTCGCTGGTGCTCACCTCGAAGGGCGTGGCCCCCTACGCCGACACCTCGATCTGGCGCACGCTCGCACTGTGCCTGCTCGTCCTGGGCCTCTGGGCCCTCATCGGGCTGGGAGCCGGCATCCTCATCCCGAACCAGATCGCGGCCCTGCTCATCTCGGTCGCCGTGGCGTGGATCGTGGAGCCGGTGCTGGGCCTCGTCCTCGCGCTCACCGAGTGGGGCAAGAACATCTCTCCGTACCTGCCGAGCCGCGCCACCAGCGCGATGGTCGAGGCGACGAGCGGCGGCTTCGACGGGCAGCCGGTCGAGCAGCTCTCCTGGTGGGCCGGCGCGCTCGTCCTCGTCGCGTACGCCGTCGTCATGGCCGGTCTCGGCACGTGGCGCACCCTGCGGTCCGACATCAGCTGACGCCGACGATGCAGGCGCCCGAGCCCACGGGAGAACGCCGCCCGGCACCCCGCGTGTCAACGTGACGAAGCCCTCGTCGACGGCCCGGCTCGACATCCGAGCCGCCGTCCGGTAACGGAGCGTTCAGGGCTAGGCTTGACCCTCGTATACGCAACGTCGCTCCCAAGCCAACGAAAGAGGCGCATTCGCCGTGTCCGATCAGTCCACGTCCGGTGACCCGATAGCAGCGTTCGGGCCGAACGAATGGCTCGTCGACGAGCTCTACCAGCAGTTCCTGACCGACAAGTCGTCGGTCGACAAGGCCTGGTGGGGGTTCTTCGAGGACTACCGGCCGGGTGAGGCCGACACGAGCCAGGCCGCCCCGGCAGCGACCGCCCAGAGCCGCACGGCCACCGCGACGAAGGCCGAACCGACCAGCGCGCCCAACGGGTCGAGCAACGGCGC
>JABFXB010000223.1 GCA_013361975.1 Dermatophilaceae bacterium | reverse complement strand
GACCTTGATGACGGCCAAGTAGTTCTGCGGTGCTGCTGCCACGAGAGTGGGCCTTCCTGACTGGTGGTGCCGGTGCTGCGATGGGCTAGGAGTGCGTTGAGCTGTCGGTGTCGCGGCTCGTTCCGAGCCTGTAAGCCCTCAAACCTTAAACGTCGAGATAAAGGTTACAGTTGGGTCACGAACCAGTGCCCCGACGGTATGACGAGCCGGATGGCCGATCAACCCACGTCCCGGCGTGTCGCGTCGGGGATTGCTGCATTTACCACCAGCCGTTCCCAGCAGCCACAGCAGTCCCATCGGACACAGGGACGAGGGCGGCTCCGCCCTCCGGAGACCAACCCTGCCACGACCTCGCGATCGTCCGCGAGGCGACCCCCGGGCGGCTGCCGCGAGCGCGTTCGGCGGGCGGTCAGCGGGTCACGGGAGACGACGGCACGCTCACGTCGATGGTCGAACCCGGCTCTCCAAGAAGGATCTTCACGAGCTTCGCCTTGCGCTCACCGTCGCCGGGCCCACCCCACACGACAGTCTTGCGCCGCTCCCCCGACTGCACGGTGAAGGACACCTGGTCGGCCGACGAGAGTGCCACGCCCGAGACGTCGGCCCGCAACGACGAGTCGAGTGAGCCGAGGGCCTGCAGGGCTGCGGTCACGCCGGCCTTGGTCACCTGGTCGGAGCCCGCGCTGACGAGGGGCACACCCGCCGGCGCGGAGGCCACGCTGCGGAAGACGACGCCGTCGCGGTCCACGACGTCGACCTGACCTCGAGGGTTGCGCACGGCCAGGACGGCCACCCTCGGGATCACGTCGATGTGGATGGTGTCGGGCAGGCTCCGGCTCACCGAGACTCCGCTCCACGCCTTGCCATCCACGAGCCGCCGCGCCACCTCGTCGGTGTCGACGCGCATGATGGGTCCGCCGAGGGGCACCGCGGCTACGCTGCGGACCTGCGCTGCAGCTGCGGCAGGAACCCCCGTCACCTCGACCCTCGAGGCGGTGAGCACGCTGCTGAACCAGCCGAGCCAGGCCACGAAGCCCGCCACGAGCACGATCCCCACGAGGACGCCCGCGACCAGCCGCGGGCGGCGCCGGGCCGCGGCAGCACGCTTCTCGAAGCGCGTGCGCGACGACGCGAGACCGGTGCCGGCGACCCGCCGGGCCACCCCTCGCTCGAGCATCACGAGGCCTCTCCACCCAGGATCCGCAGCACCTCCGGGCCGACCATCGTCACGTCTCCGGCGCCCACGGTGAGCACGAGGTCGCCGGGTCGGGCCAGCGACGCGACCGCGCCCGCGACCTCGGACCACGACGGCACGTAGTGGACCTCCGCACCGGCACGTGCCGCGCCGACGGCATCGGCGACGAGCTGCCCCGACACTCCCGGCACGGGGTCCTCGCGGGCCGCGTAGACGTCCATCACGACGACGACGTCGGCCGGCGACAGCCCTGCCCCCAGCTCGGTCGCGAAGTCACGCGTGCGGCTGTAGAGGTGCGGCTGGAAGACGACGACGAGCCGGCCGGTCTCCCCCACGAGCGCCTTCGCGGTCTCGACGACGGCCGCGACCTTGCCCGCGTTGTGGGCGTAGTCGTCGACCACGACAACGCCACCGGCCTCGCCCTTCGGCTCGAACCGGCGCCGGGTGCCGGTGAACGAGGCGAGCCCGGCGAGCACGCGGTCGGGCTGCTGCCCCAGCCCGTGGACCGCGGCGACGTAGGCCGCCGCGGCGTTGAGGGCGTTGTGGCGGCCCGGCACCCCGAGCGTCATCATCCGCTCGGTCGCACCGGCGGTGACGCGGTCGAGGAGCCTCACCGACGACGTCACGCCGTCCTGTCGGTGGTCGTCGAGGACGACGTCGGCGCCGGGGTCGAAGCCGTAGGTCAGCACCCGCGTGCCGACTGCCCGGGCGCGCTCGGCCAGCGCCACGGCACCCGCATCGTCCGCGCACGTGACGAGCAGACCGCCGGGTCGGATTGTCGCCACGAACGCGTCATAGGCCGCCTGCACAACCTTGAAGTTCGAGTAGAAGTCAAGGTGGTCGGGCTGCACGTTCGTGACGATCGCGACCTCGGGACCGTAGACGACGAAGGACCCGTCGCTCTCGTCGGCCTCGACGACGAACACGTCGTCGGACCCGTCGTGGGCGTTGGTGCCGTGCTTGGCCAGCTCACCACCGACGGCGAACGAGGGATCGAGGCCGCAACCCTGGAGCGCCACCGTGAGCATCGACGTCGTCGTCGTCTTGCCGTTGGCGCCTGCCACGGCGACCGGTCGGCGGCCGTGCATCAGCGCGGCCAGCCCCTGGGCCCGGTGCAGCACCGTCGCGCCCCGCTCGCGGGCCGCGACCAGCTCGACGTTGTCGTCGCGGATGGAGCTGCTCATGACGACGGCGTCGGCACGTTCCTGGTGACCCTCGTGGAAACCGACCCAGACTCCGGCACCCTCGCTCTCGAGAGCCTTGAGGACCGGGACGTCCTTGGCGTCGCTGCCGGTCACCCGGATGCCACGCGCCAGCATGATGCGCGCGACACCCGACATGCCGGCGCCGCCGATAGCGAGGAAGTGCACGTGGCCGAGGTCCGCGGCGTCCGGCACCGGGGCCCGGAAGTCGAAGCGGGCCGACGCGAAGGGGTCGCCGACGGTGGGCGTGCGCGGGGTCTGGGTCACGAGGTCCTGCTCTCTGCGGCACGGTCGACGAGGTCGGCGAGCTTCTCGTCGGCGGCCGGCTCACCCAGCGAACGCGCGGCTGCCGCCATCCGGGCGAGCCGCCCGCTGTCCGTGGCGAGCGGCAGCAGCTCGGCGTCGATCCACGCGGGCGTGAAGGCGCCGTCCTCGACGAGGACGCCACCGCCGGCGGCGACGACCTCGGCGGCGTTGGCCCGCTGCTCGCCGTTGCCGACGGGCAGGGGCACGTAGACCGCGGGCAGCCCCACCGCGGTCAGCTCGCAGACCGTGTTGGCACCGGAGCGGGCCACGACGAGGTCGGCGGCGGCATACGCGAGCTCCATGCGGTCGGCGTAGGGAACGACGACGTAGGGGGCACCCTCGGTCGGCGGCTCGGGCGTGAACTCCTTGCCCAGCCCGGTCACGTGCAGGACCTGCACGCCGGCACGGCTCAGGGCCTCGACCCGCGCCCGGAAGGCGTCGTTGAGGCGCTGCGCCCCGAGCGACCCGCCGGTGACCAGGACGGTCGGCAGCCCCGGCCGCAGGCCGAAGTGCGCGAGCGCGTCGGGGCGCAGTGCGGCGCGGTCGAGGGTCGCGACCTCGTGGCGCAGCGGCATGCCGATGCGCCGGGCGCCGGGCAGGGACGTGCTGGCGAACGTGGTGGCGACGGCAGCGGCCCACCGGGCACCGAGCCGGTTCGCCAGGCCCGGCCGGGTGTTCTGCTCGTGGATGACGACGGGCACGGCGCGGCGCCTCGCCGCGAGGTAGGCCGGCGTGCTGACGTAGCCGCCGAAGCCGACCACGACGTCCGCGCCGGTCTCGTCGATGGCTCGCCCCGCGGCGTCGACGGCGGCCTTGAGCCGGGCGGGCAGCCGCAGGAGGTCAGCGCTCGGCCGACGGGGCAGCGGCACCTTCGGCACCACCAGCAGCTCGTAGCCGCGGGCCGGGACGAGGCGCGCCTCGAGTCCCTCCTGCGTGCCGAGCGCCGTCACCCTGATGTCGTGGTGGCGGCGCCGCAACGCGTCGGCGAGGGCGAGCAGTGGCGACACGTGGCCGGCACTACCTCCCCCGGCGAGCAGGACGGAGGTGGGCGAGGACAGGGGGATCACCGACTTCTGCGACGTTGCGGAACGGACCGCACCCGGGACGGGAGCACCGAGAGCGACCGACGGACGAGGCTGGGGCGTGCGTCGAGCAGCGCCTTGCAGCCGGGCTCGTTGCGGGCGAACGACAGCAGGATGCCGAGGGCCACGAGGGTGGTGACGAGCGAGGAGCCGCCCGCGGAGACGAGGGGCAGCGGCACGCCGATCACGGGGAACAGCCCGATGACGGCGCCGATGTTGATGATCGCCTGGCCGAGCAGCCACGCCATGATGCCGAAGCCGGCGATGCGCACGAAGCGGTCCTGGGTGCGGCTGACGAGACGGAAGCAGGCCCAGGCGAGGATGCCGAAGAGGAGCAGGATCATCAGGGTGCCCGGCAGGCCGAGCTCCTCGCCGATGATCGCGAAGATGAAGTCGTTGTGGGCCTCGGAGAGCCACTCCCACTTCTCCTTGGAGGCGCCGAGGCCGACGCCCCACCAGCCGCCGTCGGCGAGCGCGTAGAGGCCGTGGACGGACTGGCCGCACCACCCGTCGGGGTCGGCCTGGCAGGTGGGGTCCATCCACCGCGCGATGCGGTCCATGCGGTTGCTGCTGCCCGTGACCATGACGGCCACGCCGGCGGCGGCGAGCCCGCCGGCGATCGCGAAGACGCGCATCGGGGCGCCCGCGACGAGCAGCACCGCCGCGATGACGACGAGGACGACCATGGCCGTGCCGAGGTCGTGCCCGGCGAGGATGAGCCCGAGCACGACGGTCGCGATGGGAATGAGGTAGGGCAGCGCCACGTGCAGCATGCTCGCCATCCGCGAGGACTTGTTCGCGAAGATGACGGCGCCGACGAGCACGAGTCCCACCTTGGCGAACTCGGCCGGCTGGAACTGCACCGGGCCGAGCGAGATCCAGTTGCGGTTGCCGTTGACCGTCTTGCCGAACGGGATGACGGCGGCGAGCAGCAGCACCGACACGACCATCGTCGGGAAGGCGAGACGCTTCCACCAGCTGACGTCGAGACGGCTGGCGACGCCGGCCAGCACGGCTCCGATGACGGCGAAGAGCAGCTGGCGAACGAAGATCGAGTAGGAGGCCTCGTCGGCGATGAGCGCCTCGACGCTCGATGCGGAGAAGACCATGATCAGCCCGAAGACCACGAGCGTCGAGGTGGCCCCGAGGATCAGGTAGTACGTCGTCAGGGGTGACTCGAGCTTGCCGATGACCGGCAGCGGGCGTGGCCCCGAGGAGGCGGTGCCTGCCTTGTCGTCGGCGGTCGTTGCGCTCACTCCGGACCCCCGTGTGCCTCCAGGTGCCGCCGGACCGCCTCCTCGAAGGCGTCTCCGCGGGCCCCGTAGTTGGTGAACATGTCCATCGACGC
>JABFXB010000179.1 GCA_013361975.1 Dermatophilaceae bacterium | reverse complement strand
CGACCAGCCGTCCGGCCAGCCGTCCACGGTGCCCGTCCTCACCGACGGCGTCGTCACGCTGCGCGGGCACTCCCTCGACGATGCCGACGCCGTCGTCGAGCAGAGCACCGACCCCGACAGCCTGCGCTGGACCACGGTGCCCCGGCCCTACTCCCGCGAGCACGCCGTCTCCTTCATCGAGGGCAACCTCCGTGCCTGGGCGACGCCCGACGGCACCCGGTCGTGGGCGATCGAGTGGACCGACGCCCTGGGCCGCACGCGCTTCGGCGGCACCATCGACCTGCGCCCGGGCGCTGCGGCGTCGGTGGGCGAGCTGGGCTTCGGCCTGCACCCCGCCGCGCGTGGCCACGGCGTCATGTCGCGCGCCGTCCGGCTCGTCGTCGAGCACGCGTTCGGGGCGCCCGTCTGGGGCGTGCCGGTGGGCCGCCTGCACTGGCGCGCCGTCGTGGGCAACTGGGGCTCGCGACGGGTCGCCTGGGCCACCGGGTTCACCTTCCACGGCACCATCCCCGAGAGCCACCCCGACCCGATGGGCGGCACCACCGCGCTCGACACGTGGACCGGCAGCATCACGCCCGGCGACTCGCGAAGCCCCCGCAACGCGTGGCTCGCAGCGACCGCCATCGAGGGCGAACGCGTACGGCTGCGCCCGTGGCGGCTCGACGACGCCGACGCGATCGAGCCGCGCGACGACCCCGCGCACTGGATGCCGTCCGGGTCGATCCTGCGGCGCGACACCTTCCCGGCGTGGGTGCACGTCCGGCAGGAGCGGATGGCCGACGGCATCGGGATCGACTGGTGCGTGGCCGACCTCGAGACCGACCGGGCGCTCGGCAGCGTCCTCGTCTTCAGCCGCAGCGGGGCGATCGGCGACACCGCCGAGCTCGGCTACCAGTTCTTCCCGAGCGCCCGCGGTCGCGGCGCCGCGAAGGAGGCCGCGCGCCTGGCCGTCCGACATGCCCTCACCCCGACCTCCGAGGGCGGCCTCGGCGTGCGCCGGATGGTGGCCGAGACGGCTGCGGACAACGAGGCGAGCAACGCGGTGCTCAGGTCGGTCGGCTTCACCGAGTTCGGCCGCGAGCACGCGGTCGACCGCCTCGCCGACGGCAGCCTCGCCGACGCGCTGCACTGGGAGCTGGTCCCGTGAGGCTGGCCCACGACCAGGAGCTCGACGCCCCGGTCGAGGCGGTGTGGACGCACTTCATGGACCTCAGGCGCATCGGACGCTGCTTCCCCGGCGCCCGGGTGACGGAGGTCGACGGCGACGACTTCGTCGGCGAGATCCGGGCCAAGCTCGGCCCGCTGTCGATGTACTTCGACGGCACCGGGTCGATGACCGAGCGCGACGAACCGTCGGGCCGCGCCAGGCTCGCCGCGACGGGCCACGAGCGCCACGGCCTCGGCAGGGCCACGATCGACATCACCCTCACCCTCGAGGCGCTCGACGGCGACCGCACCCGCGCCCGCCTCTCGACCGACCTCGTCTTCCTCGGCTTCCCGATGGACTTCGGCACCGGCCTCGTGCAGCGGGCCTCCGACCCGCTCATCGAGCGGTTCCTCACCTGCATGGCAGTCACCGACCGGCTGCCCGCCGACGAGGCCGAGGACGACGTCGGTGCGCTTGACCTCGTGCGCTCGGCCGGCGACCTGCTCGGCTCGTTCCGGCGGGGCCGCAGGCGTCGATGAGGGTCGCCGTCGTCGGGGCCAGCGGCTACGTCGGCTCCCGGCTCGTGCCCGAGCTGCTCCGACGCGGCCACGACGTCGTCGCGACGCACCGGCGCCGCCCTGCCGGTCACGCGACGGCATACCCGTGGGCCGACGACGTCGAGTGGCGGCGCGTCGACGTGCAGGACGAGGACGCCGTCATCGCCGGCCTCGAGGGCGCCGACGCCGTCTGCTACCTCGTGCACGGGCTCGACGGCGCGGACTTCATGGAGCGCGACCGGCGGGCGGCCGACAACGTCGCGTATGCCGTGGGCGTCGTCGGCGCCACCCGCTTGGTCTACTTCTCGGGCATCGTCCCCGACCTGCCCGACGACGAGCTGTCGGACCACCTGCTCTCGCGGCTCGAGGTCGAGCAGGTGCTCGCGACGGCCGACTGCCCGGTGCTGACGCTGCGCGCGTCGATGGTCGTCGGCGCGGGCTCGACGAGCTTCGAGGTGATGCGCCAGATGTCGCACCGCCTCGGCGTCGTGCAGACGGTGCCGTCGTGGATGGCGGGATCCGTGATCCAGCCGGTCGCGGTGGCCGACGCGGTGTGGTTCCTCGCCGAGGCGCTCGAGCGGCCCGACATCACCGGGCACCTCGACGTCGTCGGGCCCGACCGGCTCAGCTACGTCTCGCTGCTGCGCACGTATGCCGCCGAGGCCCGCCTGCTTCGCGTGCAGCTGCCCGTGTGGCTGGCACCGGTCGAGACGGTCGCGCGGGTCGCCGGCTCGCTCGTGGACGTGCCGAGCGGCACGGTGCAGTCGCTCATCCCGAGCCTCGGCCACGACATGGTGGGCCAGCTCGACGCCGCGGACGTGCTCGGCGAGCCCGCCGATGGGCGGCTCGGCGTGGCCGAGGCGATCAGGCGGTCTCTCGCGATCTCGCGCGCCGGCGACGGTGCCGCGGACGGCGCCGCGCTGGACGGGGACCCGCAGGCCCCGTCGGCGGGCGACCCGTCGTGGTCGCGGCACCGGTCGGTGCTCGACTGGGTGTGGTCGACCGCCCGCGGCCGGTAGCCGGGCAGTCAGCGGGGTCAGGGTGGTCAGGGTGGTCTCGGGGTCGGAACCGGGGTCGACCCCGGTTGCGACGAGTGCCCCTCGGGTACGACTGTGGAAGCAGTGAGCCCGGCGCACCGCCGGGCCAGTGCGAGACGAGGAGACACCGGTGTCGTTCGGTGAGCAGCTGAAGCACAAGGCGGACGAGGTCCACCTGCAGGAGAAGGCGAAGGACTTCGGCGACGCCGTGGTCCAGGTGGCCAAGGCCGCCGTGTCGGCTGCGGCCGGCTACGCCCACGAGAACCGCGACAAGGTCGACGGGGCGCTCGACAAGGCCTCCATGAAGATCGACGAGAAGACCGGCGGCAAGCACGCCGACACCGTGACCAGGGTCCGCGCCTCGGTCGACAAGGGCATCGACAAGCTCGTCGCGCAGCACCAGGAGACGACGGCCACCTCCCCCACCCCGGCCGCGTCCGTGCCCGACGACAAGCACAGCGCCTTCGACGAGCCCGACGACGGTGACTCCCCAGCCGGCAACCCCACCTGAGCCGGCACCTCCCAGGAGCCGCGTGTCATCGCCCCCCTCGGTGACACGCGGCTTCGGCGTCCGGCAGCACGGTCGGGTTCGTGCGTCTGGTTTGCCGGGGTAGGTCCGCGTTTCGTCTGGGTAGTTGCACTCAACCTCGACACGGGCGGTATCGCCGCACGCCCCTTCTCCTTCTGAAGTCCCGACCAACGACTTCCAAGGAGAGACAACCATGTCGCAGCTCGTCGTCGACGGCCCCGGACGCTCCGGAGCCCGTACGCCACTCAGCACCCGCCTCGCCGCCGGCCGCACCGCCGTCACCGCCAAGGCGAGCGCGGCCGTGGACCGCCTCCAGGCGTTCCTCGTCGCCTACAGCCTCCACGCCCTGCGGATCAGCCTCGGGCTCGTCTTCCTCGGCTTCGGGGTGCTCAAGTTCTTCCCCGGCCTGAGCCCGGCCGAGGCGATCGCCTCGGCCACGATCGACCGGCTCACGTTCGGCCTCGTGTCGGGCCGCAGCGCGGTGCTGCTCACGGCCGTCACCGAGACGGTCATCGGCCTGACCCTCGTCACCGGCAAGTTCCTGCGGGTCGGCATCGTCGTCCTCGGCGGTGCGCTGATCGGCATCATGTCGCCGCTCGCGCTCTTCACCGCCGAGCTGTTCCCGCACGGTCCGACGCTCATGGGCCAGTACGTCCTCAAGGACATCGTCCTGGCCGCCGCGGCCCTCGTCGTCGCGGCGTACGCCCTCGGTGCCCGCCTCGGCCCCGGCTCGGACGACTGACGGCGCGGGCGGCATACATACTGGGCCGCATGGACGATCTCGTGACGATCCCGACGGAGGCCGGCGAGATGCCGGCCCACCTCTTCCTGCCGCCCTCGGGCCACGGTCCCGGCATCGTCGTGCTGCAGGAGATCTTCGGGGTCAGCGGCTACGTGCAGCGGCGCGCGGCCCAGCTGGCCGAGCTCGGCTACGTGGTCGTGGCGCCGGAGATCTTCTGGCGCCTCGGCGTGACGTCACCCATCGAGGGAGAGAACGCCCTGCAGGAGGGCATGGCCCTGGTCGGGCGGCTCGACTGGCAGGCCGCCGTGACCGACGCGACGGCCGCGGTCGAGTGGCTGCGCGGGCGGGACGAGGTCGCCGGCGGCGTCGGTGTCGTCGGCTTCTGCTTCGGCGGCGGGCTCGGCTTCAACGTCGCCGCCCACCTCGAGGCCGAGGGCTCGGCGCCGCTCGACGCGCTCGTCAGCTACTACGGCTCCGCGCTGCCGGGACTGCACGACGCCATGACGGTCACGGCGCCGAGCCTGCACCACTTCGGGCTGTCCGACTCGTTCATCGACACCGACACCGTCCGTCGCATCGAGGCGTCCCTGACGCGGCAGCCCGAGACGGTGTTCGAGACGTATGCCGGGGCCGACCACGCGTTCGACAACGACGACATGCCGTGGCACGACCCGGCCTCCTCCACCCTCGCCTGGGCCCGCACCGAGGACTTCCTGCGCGAGCGCCTGCCCGTCGCCTGAGGCGCAGACCGGATCTCGGACAAGGAGCTGGACGGCGTCCCCGCCGCGGCCCGATCGGGTATGGCTCACAAGGCGTCCGACGGGGCGCCCTGCAAGCGCCTGGTCGCGGGCGAGGAGGCAAGGTGAGCGCAGTGGACGACGGGTTCCGTGGCCGCGCGCTCGACCGCCGCATCTCCGACGCCACCCCGGGCGAGGCGCGCCGCTACGCGTTCGGGGTCGCGCGCCTCGCCTGCGCCACGTCGGGGCTCAAGGACGCGCGCACCCTCGAGGTCGCGCTCGGCGGTCTGGAGCGCTACCCCGAGATCGACGACCTCGCCCACCTCTGGCACCTCGAGCGCAACCTCAACGCCTCGTGCGCCGTGCAGCTCGGCGGCGATCCGA
>JABFXB010000497.1 GCA_013361975.1 Dermatophilaceae bacterium | reverse complement strand
GTCACGCTCGACCTGCTGCAGCGCCGGCGCGACCTGCGCTCCCGCACCCGCGCCACGCGGCACGACCCGAAGATCGCCGGCTGAGCCGACCCGGCCTCCGTCGTGACGGTCAGGCGCCCGGCGCCGCGTCGCGCAGCAGGCAGGTGATCCGCGACGTGCAGATGCGCCGGTCGTCCTCGTCGGTCACGACGACCTCGTAGCTGACGAGGGTGCGACCGGCGCTCAGCAGCGTCGCGGTGCCGGTCACGACACCGGTGCGTGCTGCGCGGTGGTGGGTGGCGTTGATGTCGAGGCCGACGGCGACGCGGCCGGGGCCGGCGTGGATCTGGGCGCCGATCGACCCGAGCGACTCGGCGAGCACGACGCTGGCGCCACCGTGGAGCAGCCCGTACGGCTGGGTGTTGCCGGCGACCGGCATCGTGGCGACGAGGCGCTCGGGCGAGGCCTCGACGATCTCGATCTGCATGCGCTCGAGCAGCGTGCCCTCGGCCATCGAGCGCATGGCGTCGACGTTCGGGTGGATCGTGCCGTCAGCGGTCACGTCGGTGCTCGAGCCGGTCGTCGAGCTCGTCGTCGGTTCGGTCATGGACGGGATCGTATGCCGCCCTGCCGTCCGTGCCGGGGGCAGCGTGCCCCGGCTCACGGCGTCGGTGGCCGCCACTAGGGTTGCGGTGTGAGCCGACTTCTCCTCCTCGACGGACACTCGCTGGCCTACCGCGCGTTCTTCGCGCTTCCTGCCGAGAACTTCTCGACGGTCACCGGCCAGCACACCAACGCCGTCTACGGCTTCACCTCGATGCTGATCAACATGCTGCGCGACGAGCAGCCGACCCACGTCGTCGTGGCGTTCGACAAGTCTCGCCAGACCTTCCGCACCGAGCAGTACTCCGAGTACAAGGCGGGCCGAGCGCGCACGCCCGACGAGTTCTCGGGCCAGCTGCCGCTGGTCAAGGAGGTCCTCGACGCACTGCGCATCACGCACGTCGAGCTCGAGGGCTACGAGGCCGACGACATCATCGCGACGATCGCCACCGACGCGGACGCCCAGGGGGCCGAGGTGCTCATCTGCTCCGGCGATCGCGACACCTTCCAGCTCGTCTCCGACAACGTCACGATCCTCTACCCGGTGCGGGGCGTGTCCGAGGTGTGGCGCATGGGACCGTCGCAGGTCGAGGAGAAGTACGGCGTGCCGCCCACGCGCTACAGCGATCTGGCCGCGATGGTCGGCGAGACCTCCGACAACCTTCCAGGCGTGCCCGGGGTCGGTCCGAAGACGGCTGCGAAGTGGATCACCCAGTTCGGCGACCTCGAGGGCATCGTCGCGGGTGTCGACCAGATCAAGGGCAAGGCCGGCGACTCGCTCCGTGAGCACCTCGACCAGGTGCTGCGCAACCGGCGCCTCAACCAGCTCGTCAAGGACGCCCCGGTCGGCGTCGGCCTCGCCGACCTCGAGCGCCACCAGTGGGCCCGCGAGGAGGTGCACGAGGTCTTCGACCGTCTGGAGTTCCGGGTGCTTCGCGACCGTCTCTTCGCCGAGGTCGAGGCGAGCGAGCCCGAGGCCGAGTCCGGCTTCGAGGTCGACGGTTCGGTGCTCGAGCCGGCGCAGGTGCCCGACTGGGTGGCCGAGCACCTGCCGGCGGGGGAGCGCGCGGCGCTGTCGGTCACCGGAACGTGGGCCCGGGGCACCGGCGACGCCACCGGGCTGGCCATCGCCTCACCCGACGGGTCGGCGGCCTGGGTCGACCTCACGACCCTGACGCCCGAGGGCGAGACGTCCGTCGGCTCCTGGCTCGAGGACCCCGCTCGTCCCAAGGCGATGCACGACGCCAAGGGGCCGATCGAGGCCCTGACGGCACGGGGCTTCACGCTGGCCGGGCTCACGAGCGACACGCAGCTGGCGGCATACCTCGTCAAGCCCGACCAGCGCACCTACCACCTCGACGACCTCGTGCTGCGCCACCTCAAGCGCGAGCTGAGCGCCACGAGCAGCGCCGACGGCCAGGGCATGCTCGACTTCGGTGGCGACGCCGACGAGAAGGCCGTGCAGCAGGAGATGGTGCGGGCCACGGCCGTCCGCGACCTCGCCGACGTGCTCGACGAGCAGGTGGCCGCGACGGGCGGCGCCGAGCTGCTCGCCGAGGTCGAGCTCCCGCTCGTCGACGTGCTCGCCCGCATGGAGCGCACCGGCATCGCCGTCGACGTGACGGGGCTCGACGAGCTCGAGAAGGACTTCGCCGCCAAGGTGGCGGCTGCCCAGCAGGACGCCTGGGACGCCATCGGCGGCGACAAGATCAACCTCGGGTCGCCGAAGCAGCTGCAGGAGGTGCTGTTCGGCACCCTCGGCATGCCCAAGACGAAGAAGACGAAGACCGGCTACACCACCGACGCCGACGCGCTCAACGACCTCTTCGCCAAGACCGAGCACCCGTTCCTCGAGGCGCTGCTGCGACACCGCGACTCGGCGCGGCTGCGCGTCACGGTCGAGGGGCTCCAGAAGTCGGTGGCCGACGACGGCCGCATCCACACCACCTACCTCCAGACCATCGCGGCCACGGGGCGCCTCAGCTCCACCGAGCCGAACCTCCAGAACGTCCCGATCCGCACAGAGGAGGGGCGCCGCATCCGCGAGCTGTTCGTGGTCGGCGACGGCTACGAGGCCCTCATGTCGGCCGACTACTCCCAGATCGAGATGCGGGTCATGGCCCACCTCTCGGGCGACGAGGGCCTCATCGAGGCGTTCCGCACTGGCGAAGACCTCCACAAGTACGTCGGCTCGAAGGTCTTCGGCGTCGAGCCCGACGACGTCACGGCGGCGATGCGCTCGAAGGTCAAGGCGATGTCCTACGGCCTCGCTTACGGTCTGTCGGCGTTCGGGCTGTCCAAGCAGCTGACGATCAGCACCGAGGAGGCCCGCGGCCTCATGGAGGGCTACTTCGAGCGCTTCGGCGGCGTCAGCGACTACCTGCGCGACGTCGTGGCCGAGGCCCGCGGCACCGGCTACACCGCCACGATGTTCGGGCGCCGCCGCTACCTGCCCGACCTCACGTCCGACAACCGCCAGCGTCGCGAGATGGCCGAGCGCATGGCGCTCAACGCCCCCATCCAGGGCTCCGCCGCCGACATCATGAAGGTCGCGATGATCGGGGTCGACCGGGCACTGACCACCTCGGGCGCGAGGTCGCGCGTGCTGCTCCAGGTTCACGACGAGCTCGTGCTCGAGGTGGCCGAGGGCGAGCGCGACGACCTCGAGAAGCTCGTGCGCCACGAGATGGGCCACGCGGCGCCGATGGACGTCCCGCTCGACATCAACGTCGGCGTGGGCCACTCCTGGCACGACGCCGCCCACTGACCACCGCTCCCGGCGCCGGCGGAGGTCGGTCCTACCCGCTCAGACCCGACCGAAGGTCACGTTTCGGCAACAGCGGTGTGCGCGGGCTCACGCGCACTGGCCGGGACCCGACCTCGTCGACATACTGACCGGTAACTTGCACCCACCAACGGAGGTGGGTGCTTTCACTGTGAGGTGGACATGGTCAGAAGCCTGGTCACAGGTCTGTGTCTCGCCGTTTTCGCGGCAGTCATCATCGGGCTGAGCAACCTGCTCAGCCTCGACCTCGAGCACGTTGCTCTCCTCGGGGCGGCCCTCGGCGGCGTCCTCGGACTCGTCCCGCACCGTCCGGCCTGGGGGAAGGTCGTCGGCTTCCTCGCCGGCTTCGTCCTGGCCTGGCTCGGCTTCGCCCTTCGCGCGGCCGTGCTGCCCGACTCCTCGTCCGGTCGCGCCGTCGCCGCGTTCGTCGTCGTCGCCCTGATCGCGGTCGTCACCGCCGTCAGCCGCGGACGGCTGCCGCTCTGGAGCGGCCTCGTCGGCGCGGCGTCGATCGTCGGGGCCTACGAGTCGGTCTACACCAACGCCCCCTCGCAGTTCCTGACCGAGTCGCCGGCCGCTGCCACCACGGTGCTGCTCGCGGTGGGCCTCGGTTTTCTCGCCACGAATCTCCTTGTCGCGCAGACCAGCCCGTCTGCGGAACCCGTCACGGCAAGGCGTGAAGGCGCACCCTCCAAGCGGGCTCGGACATCTGGCAGCACCACCGACGACAGCACCAGCATCGACGACCTCGTGACGGGAGCAGCCAAGTGAGCAAGCGCAGCATTGCCACCGTGGTGGCCGGAGTGGCAGCCATGCCCACCCTGCTGATGCTGGCCGCAGCGCCGGCAGCCGCAGCGGTCGACGGACAGGTGCGGGTGTCCAACACCGAGACCGTCCAGGCCTACCTCGACGCGACCGGCAAGGTCGACGTCGCCCGGGTCTACGAGCAGGTCGCGATGCAGGGACGCGGCACCGTCGACCTGCAGAACCCGGTGGAGGCCCAGGGCCTGCGCAACCTCGACGGCTTCGGCGGCTTCGAGGTCAAGGACGGCGTCATGGTCGGCCGGTTCGACGTCGACGGCGAGCAGCGACTGCGCACGGTCAGCGACTACACCAAGAAGCTGCCGCTGGAGGTCCAGGCCGTCTACACCCTCGACGGCCAGACGGTCGAGCCCGGCGATCTCCTCGGTCGCAGCGGACGCCTCGAGGTGCGCTACACGGTCAAGAACGTCACCGGCACGTCGCAGCTCGTCAGCTTCGACGACGGCACGGGCAAGAGCGCGACGGCCACGCAGACCGTCGTGATCCCGATGGTCGGTTCGCTCTCGACCACGCTGCCCGGCACCTTCACCAACGTCTCGTCGAAGGAGGCGAACGTCGCCGGCGACGGTCGTGGCGGCACGAAGCTGACGTTCACGATGACGCTGTTCGGTCCCATCGGCACCCCGACCGCGTCGTTCGGGTATGCCGCCGACATCGTCGACGGCACGCTGCCCAAGGCGTCCGTCTCCGCGCTGCCGGTGAGCCCGCTCGACAGTCCCTCGTTCAAGGGTGGCGCCGAGAGCTACAAGGGCGGGGCCACCACCGGCGCCACGCTGACCGCGGGCGCGACGGAGATCGACGCCAACCTGCTCAAGCTGCGCGATGGCGCCGGCACGCTCCTCGCAGGCCTCATCCAGCTGCGCGACGGCGCCAAGAAGCTCGACGCCGGGCTCGGCGCGCAGGCGCTGCCGGGCTCGCGCGAGCTCGCCTCCGGGGCCGGTCAGCTCA
>JABFXB010000268.1 GCA_013361975.1 Dermatophilaceae bacterium | reverse complement strand
GTCGAGTCCGAAGCGGGGCAGACCCGGGTGCGCGGCGTAGCCGAGGTGCTCCAGGTGCCACAGGTCCTCGATGCTCGCGAGCAGCGAGTAGTGGTTGTAGGGCGTGGTGCTCGTCGAGCCGGGAGTGACGTACCGGGACAGGACGAGGGCGCCGACGCGTCCACCGCCGAGGCCGGTGATGCCCGGGAGAGGGCTGTTGGGGCCGGGACCCTCGCCGCAGCAGGCGGTGGCGTCGGTCTGTGGGCTGTCCGACTCGTCGAAGGTGATGACGAGCGCGCCGTCCTTCTTGAACGCCGGCGACGCCGTGATGCGCGGCACCCAGGTGCGAAGGAACTGGTCGGCGCTGACGAGCCCGCCGGGCTGACCGTCGACGCAGGGGGAGTCGTGCGCGTCGTGGCACAGGTTGGGCGTGATGTAGCTGAGCGCGGGGGTCGTGGTGGCGGAGGCGACGTCGGTCGTGAGGGTGTCGAGGTCGACCACGTGCTGGGCGCACGTGGGGGAGTCGGTGACCGACCGCAGGTACATGAACGGGTTGTGCCGCACGGCGTACTGGTCGCCCGGCCGCGCCTTCTGCGTGTCGTCGACGGCGCCGAGCTGGGGGTGCCGGCACGGTGCCCCCATGTCCTCCATGTAGCCGCGCCAGGAGCGTCCGGCTGTGTCGAGCTGGCCGGGGAGGCTCGGCACACCGGCTGGGAGCACGCACCCGTCGCCGACGTACTGGCCGTCCTGCACCGGCGGACCCGTGGTCACGAACGGCGAGTAGACCTGGCAGTCGGCCTGCGTCTGGGGGTTGGGGCCCTGTCCGGTGACCTGCGCGATGTAGTTCGGCAACGAGTTGTGGGCCGTGCCGAAGTACTGCGTGAGCAGCACGCCCTGGCCGCGCAGTGTCCGGGAGAGGTACGGGGCCGCGGAGCTCGGTCCCCAGGTCTCGTCGAAACCCTTGTTCTCCAGGTTGATCACGAAGACGTGCCCCACGGGGGGCGGCAGCTGCGACGACGGAGCGGCGGCAGCCGGCCCGGTGCTCGCGAGTCCCAGCGTGGTGGCGGCGGCCAGTGCGAGCGAGAGCGCGGTGACGAGCAGGGGGTGACGGCGCGTTGTCATCGGGGAAGGCTCCATCCGTGGTCGAGTGCCAGCTTCTTCAATGCGTTCCAGTCCTCGTAGTCGGCGAAACCCCCTGCGGGGCAGGGCAGCCCGACGAAGGGCGGCACGGCGTACGACGGGGCCGAGAGGTCGGTTCGGGTGAAGTCGAGCACCTCGGCGAGGTTGCGGGCCGCCGCGTCGCGCGGGGTGAGCGGGGCGAGGCGCCAGCGCCACTCGATCATGGCCAGCACCGACGTGTGGTCGTAGACGTCCTTCGCGACGTAGCCGCGGCGTGCCAGCGGGGAGATCACCAGGCAGGGGACTCGGAAGCCACGCAGCCCCCACTCCGGGTGGGCATCCGGCGCGGTGGACGGGGCGACGTGGTCATAGAAGCCGCCCCACTCGTCGTAGTTGACGACGAGCACGGTCTTGTCCCAGCCCGGCCCCGTGCGCACGGCGTCGTAGACCTGGTCGAGGAAGGCCTGGCCGGCCCGGATGTCGGCGTGCGGGTGGTCGTCGGCCGAGGACCCGGTGCCCTCGTCGAGGAACTTCGGGTCGACGAACGACACGGCAGGCAGGGTGCCCGCGGCCGCGTCGGTGAGGAAACGCGTGAACGGGCTGGAGATGCCGGCATACTTCGTGCCCCACAGCGCGGTGAAGGGGACGTCGACGAAGTAGTAGCGGGCGGGCACGCCGGCGTCGGCGAGCCGGTCCCAGATCGTCGGCATGGTCGCGACCGTGGTCGAGTTGTGGATGCGGTCGGTCTGCGCGGCGTGCTGGTAGAACCGGTTCGGATAGGTCTCGGCCATGATCGCCGAGAAGTAGCTGTCGCAGACGGTCCAGTCGCGGGCGGCCTTGCCGTAGAAGGCGAGGTCGGCATCGGTGTAGTAGCCGATCGCGAACTCGTCGTTCTCGCCGGCGCGCAGCCACCCGTCGCAGGCGCCGCCGTTGAGCTCGATGCGGCCACCCTCGAACGAGTGGTCCGGGTCCGGGTGGGCACACCCCTGCATGTCCTGCAGGTGGTGGGTCGAGTGGGGCACGCCGTAGCGGTCGGTGAAGGTCAGCCCGGCCTGCTTGCCGCGGGCGCCCGGCAGCCAGCCGAGGTAGTGGTCGAAGGAGCGGTTCTCCATCATGACCACGACCACGTGCTCGATGCCGGACGACTCGGGGACGGGCAGCTTGGTCGTCCGCGACGTGGCTGCGAGGGCCGGGTTGACCGCGCCCGCGGCGGCGAGTGCGCCTGCGCCCACGGCGCCCCCGGCTCCGGTCAGGACGGTTCGTCGAGTGATGCTCATGACCGGCACAACCCGCGGCGCCGGTGGGCCGTTACGGCCTTCGCCCCGGCTGTCACCGCACGTTCATCGCCGCGTCATCCTTGAGCGCGCGGCGTCATCGAGCCGTCACCGGGCAGTCACGGATCATCCAGTACGCGTGCGGGCGCCTCCCAGTCCCACCTCCGCGCCGTCCCGCCGCCAGGCGTCCCCAGCGCCGTCATGATCCGGGGGCTGCAGACACGGGCAGCGTCTGGCTGCGAAGCCGCAGGGCGTTGCCGATGACGCTGACCGACGACAGTGCCATGGCGGCCGCGGCGATCATCGGTGACAGCAGGAGCCCGAAGGCGGGGTAGAGCACTCCGGCCGCGAGGGGGATGCCGGCGGCGTTGTAGACGAACGCGAACACGAGGTTCTGGCGGATGTTCGACATCGTGGCCTCGGACAGGGCACGGGCGCGGACGATCCCCGTGAGGTCGCCCTTGAGGAGGGTGACCCCGGCGCTCTCGATGGCGACGTCGGTGCCGGTGCTCATCGCGATGCCGACGTCGGCTGCGGTCAGGGCTGGTGCGTCGTTGACGCCGTCGCCGGCCATCGCGACGACGCGGCCCTCGGCGCGTAGGGCCGTGACGACGTCGCTCTTGTGGTCGGGCAGCACCTCGGCCTCGACGCGCTCGATGCCGAGGCTGCGAGCGACCGCGCGTGCGGTGACCTCGTTGTCGCCGGTGAGCATGACCACCTCGATCCCGTCCGCGCGCAGCGCCTTCAGGGCGGCTGCGGTGGTGGCCTTCACGGGGTCGGCGATGGCCAGAACGCCCGCGACGCGATCACCGGCGGCCACGTACACGGCGCTGGCGCCGTCGGCCCGCAACCGGTCCGCTTCGGCGTCCATGGTGCCGGTGTCGACCCCTTCGCCGGCGAGGAACGACTTGCTGCCCACCAGGATCCGCCGACCTTCGACGGTCCCGATGACGCCCTTGCCGATGGGGGCGTCGAAGTCGGTGACGTCGGGGACGGTGAGGCCCGCGTCGGTGGCCGCCCGCACGACGGCGAGGCCGAGCGGGTGCTCGCTGACGCGCTCGACGGCTGCGGCGAGCCGGAGCACCTCGTTCCCGTCGGCTCCGTCGGCGGGACTGACGTGGGTCACTGACGGCCGGCCCTCGGTGAGGGTGCCGGTCTTGTCGACGACGAGGGTGTCGACCTTCTCCAGGCGCTCGAGCGCCTCGGCGTTCTTGATGAGGACGCCCAGGGTCGCGCCCCGTCCGACGCCCACCATGATCGAGACCGGCGTGGCCAGCCCGAGCGCGCAGGGGCAGGCGATGATGAGCACGCTCACGGCGACGACGAGCGCGTGCGCCAGCCGTGGGTCAGGGCCGACGGTGGCCCACACGACGAACGCGGCGACGGCCACGGCGATGACGGCGGGGACGAAGAGGGCGGAGACCCGGTCGGCGAGCCGCTGGATCGGTGCACGGGAGCGTTGCGCCTCGGCGACCATCTGCACGATGCGCGCGAGCATGGTGTCGCGGCCGATCTTCTCCGCGCGGATGACGAACGAGCCGGTCTGGTTGACCGTGCCCCCGATGACGGCGTCGCCCGTGGCCTTGGAGACCGGCATCGACTCGCCGGTGACCATGGACTCGTCCACGTTCGACCGCCCTTCGTGGACGGTGCCGTCGACGGGCAGTGACTCGCCGGGTCGCACCCGCAGCAGGTCGCCGAGCTGCACGTCCTCGAGCGGGATGTCCGCCTCCGTGCCGTCCGTCTCGATGCGGTGGGCCGTCTTGGGCGTGAGGTCGAGCAGCGCACGGATGGCGCCGGACGTGCTCTCACGGGCGCGCAGCTCGAGCACCTGGCCGAGAAGGACCAGGGTCGTGATGATGGCCGCGGCCTCGAAGTAGACGGCGACCGCCCCGTCCATCCGGAACGCCTCCGGGAACACCCCGGGTGCGACGGTCGCGACGACGCTGAACAGCCATGCCACGCCGGTGCCCATGGCGATGAGCGTGAACATGTTCAGCTTCAGCGTGCGGACCGAGGTCCATCCGCGCTCGAAGAACGGCCAGCCGGCCCAGAGCACGGCCGGGGTCGCCAGCACGAGCTGCGCCCAGTTGGCGGCGGTGGCGGATACGGCGTCCTCAAGGGGAGTGATGAGCTCGCGGCCCATCGACAGCACGAGCACCGGCACGCTCAGCACCAGCGCGACCCAGAAGCGTCGGGTCATGTCGGCCAGCTCGGGGTTGGGGCCGGACTCGGCGGTGACCGTGACCGGTTCGAGGGCCATGCCGCAGATGGGGCACGTGCCGGGGCCGGGCCGCCGGATCTCCGGGTGCATCGGGCACGTCCACTCGGTGATGTCACCGACGGGGGCGGCAAGACCCGCGGTCGGCGTGGGGGCCGCGTGACCGGCGGTGCCGTGGTGGTGGTCGTGGTGGTGGTCGTGGTGGTGGTGGCCGTGCGTGCCGTGGGCGCGCTCGCTTGACGGGTGCCCCGGCTCGAGGAACGAGCTTGGGTCGGCCTCGAACGCGTTCCTGCAGCCTGCGGAGCAGAAGTAGTAGTCGTGGCCGTCCAGCTCGACGTGGTGCTGGGTGGTGGACGGGTCGACGTCCATGCCGCAGACCGGGTCCTTCAGGAGCGAGGTGGTCGAGGCCGAGTGTTCGTGTTGCGTGCCCATACCTCCAAGGTACCCCCAGGGGGTATGAAGTCAAGCGCGCCGGCGACTGCCGACCCGACATCCTGCGGGCTGGGAGTCGCCGGCGCTTCGCTCAGTGGTGGTGACCCACCCCTGTTCTG
>JABFXB010000061.1 GCA_013361975.1 Dermatophilaceae bacterium | reverse complement strand
GGCGCAGCGCCTTCGCGTGGGTGCGGGCACGGTGCCACCACCACAGGGTCAGCGCGCCGAGGGTCATCGTGCCGGCGACGACGGCGAGGAGCGCCAGCGACCCGCTGACGAGCGGCGACACGGCGCCGGCGACGAGGGCGTTGACGCACGTGCTGAGGAAGGACTGGAACGACGAGACCGCGCCGCGTTCGCGCGGCCTCAGGTCGAGCAGCGCGATCGTGAGGATCGGGAAGACCAGCGAGACGCCGAGCGACGCGGCTGCCGCGGGGATCACCGTCCAGGCGACCGCCGGCTCGTCGACCGCCGACTGATAGGCCACGGCGAGCACCGCACCCGCCAGCGACACGAGGAAGCCGCCCAGCACGAACGCGCCCTGGCGCACGCGTCCCGCCAGCCGCCCGGTGAGGAACGAACCCAGCATCATCGTCACGACGAGCGGCACGAAGAGGACGCCGAAGTCGCGTTCGCCGAGGTGCAGGTGGTCGACGACGATGGCCGGCGCCGAGGAGATGTAGAGGAAGAGCGCTCCGAAGTTCAGCGCGATCGCCGCGCTGAGGCGCAGCACGCCACCGTCGCCCGCGGCCGACGCGAACGACGCGAGCAGCGGCCGCGGGTGGAACGCGACGCGCCGGTCGGCAGGGTGCGTCTCGGGCAGCGCGGTCAGCGTGAGCGCTACGAGCACGAGCCCGTAGATCGCGAGCACCCAGAAGATCGTGCGCCAGGAGCCCCAGCCGAGGATCCACCCGCCGACGATCGGCGCCAGCGCTGGTGCCACCGCGAAGATCATCGAGATGTGGCTCATGAAGCGCTGGGCGTGGGCCCCGTCGAAGAGGTCGCGCACCACGGTGCGGCCGACGATCATGCCGGCGCCGGCGACGAGACCCTGGGCGGCCCTCGCGCCGAGGAGCGTCGGCAGGCTCGGCGCCAGCGCGCACACGGCGCTGGTCACGGCATACAGGAGGGAGCCCGCGATGATGACGGGCCGGCGCCCCAGCGCGTCGGAGAGCGAGCCGTGGAAGAGGCTCGCCACGGCGAAGGTGACGAGGTAGACGCTCATCGTCTGCTGCATCGCGACCTTGTCGGCGCCGAGGTCGCGGCCCATCACCTCGAACGCGGGGAAGATCGCGTCGATGGTGAACGGCCCGACCATCGTCAGGGCGGCCAGGATGAGCACCAGGCGCAGCCGCGAGAGGCGTGAGCCCTCCCGGGTCGGCCGGGCGTCGGGGGTGGTCGTCATGCCCGACCGATGCGGGCCCGAACGGCGCCGGTCACGCGCGCGAGGTCGGCGGGGGAGAGCCCGATGTCGAAGCCACGCCGCCCGCCGGAGACGTAGACGAGGTCGAAGCCGTATGCCGTCTCGTCGAGCACGGTCGGCAGCGCTCGCTTCTGGCCCACGGGGGAGATGCCGCCGACGACGTAGCCGGTGCTGCGCTCGGCAGCTGCCGGGTCGGCCATCGTGACGCTCTTGGCGCCCAGCGCGGTGGCCACGGCCTTGAGGTCGAGCTGGCCGTCGACCGGGACGACCCCGACGCCGAGCCCCTTGCCGGTGTCGACGAGGAGCGTCTTGAAGACGCGGGCCGGTTCGACACCGAGCGCCTCGGCCGCCTCGAGGCCGTAGCTCTCGGCCGACGGGTCGTGCTCGTAGGGGTGCTTCGTGTAGGCGATGCCTGCACGCTCGAGCGCGACGGTCGCCGGTGTGGAGGGACCGGTCTGGCGTTGACGGCCCATCAGGCGTCCGACACGGACGCGAGCCCGTCCCAGATGGTCGTGACCACGAGGGCGGTGGCCTCGTCGGCGGTGGTGCCCGGGTGGGTGGTGCGCCAGACGGCGAGCCGCTCGCACGCGCCGATGAGGATCTCGGCCATGACGGTCACGCGCCGGGACTCGAGCGCCGTGAAGGCGGGCAGGGTGCGCAGGCCCTCGGCGAACGCCTTGGCGGTCTGCTGCCTGATGCGCTCGACCGACGCCGACGCCTCGCCGATGAGGGCCCCTTCGGTGCGCAGCAGGGTGAACGCCTGCTCGTGCTCGTCGATGAAGGCGAAGAACGCGTGCACCACGCCGGCGACGCGGTCGCGGGCGGGCGCGAGCGGCTGCGCCACCCAGGCGTCGATGAGGGCGGCCAGCAGCTGACCACGGGCCCGCTCTATCGTCGCGGCGAGCAGCCCCTCCTTTGAGCCGAAGTAGTCGTAGATCAGCGGCTTCGTCACCCCGACGAGCTCGGCGATCTCGTCCATCGTCGCGGCCTGGATGCCGCGGCTGGAGAAGACCTGCTCGGCGACGGCGAGCATCTGTGCCTCACGCTCGGCTCTGGGCATGCGCACGCGGGTGCCGGGGGAGCGGGAGGTCACCGCGGCAGTCTACGTGGAGCGGACGGGCCCCCCTCTCCCGTGGTTGACTCCGCCGGTGCGCGGCGCGACATTGGAGCGGTGAACCGGGCGCTGCCCACTCTGGCGGTCGCTGCGCTGGTGGTGATGCTCGTCGAGGCCGCTCCCGGCGGTCTGTCCGTGCGGACACCCGTGGTGGGTGCGGCGTTCGTGGTGTGGACGGCCGTCGGCTACCGCTGGGCGCTCGTCCGCGCCCGGGCTGCCTCCGTCGCCTACCTGGCTTCCGCCCTCGTGCTCGGGTTCGTCACCTTCGACCTGGCCGGGCCTGGCGTCGGCAGCACGGTGCTCCTGGTGCTGGTCGTGGTGCAGGCCGTCCTGCTCCTGCCCGTGGGCTGGGCCTTGGGCGTCGCGGCGATGGTGCCGCTCGTCCACGTCGGGATGCCGATGGCCGACGGGCTCCGTCAGGTCCTCAGCACGGGACTCGCGTGTGCCGTCGCGTTCGTCCTCGCTCGCCTGTGGCTGCGCGAGCAGCAGGCCCACGAGCAGCTGGCCGTGGCCAACGACCGGCTCCGTGAGCTCACCGCGCAGACCGAGGAGCTGGCGGCCATGCGGGAACGCACTCGGATGGCCCGGGACATCCACGACGGCCTCGGCCACCACCTCACGGTGGTCGGTATGCAGGTCCAGGCTGCTCGCGCAGTGCTGTCGGCCGACCCCGTCCGCGCGGACGGCTTGCTGGCGCAGGCCGAGGACCAGGTGCGGCAGGCCCTGACATCGGTGCGTGACTCCGTCGGGGCGCTGCGAGGTCACCGGGCTGTCCGTCTGCCGGACCAGCTGCGGGCTCTCGCGGGCGAGAGCGCCGCAGCGGGGCTGCCGACCTCCGTGGCGGTGGACGGGAAGGAGCGCAGCCTCGCTGACGAGGTCCAGTCGGCGCTCTACCGGATGGCGCAGGAGGGGCTCACGAACGTCCGCAAGCACGCGCACGCGCACGCCGCCGCCCTGCGGCTGGCCTACCTGCCCGACCGGATGACCCTCGAGGTGCGCGACGACGGCTGCGGCATCCGGGAGGATGCAGCGGGGTCGGAGGGCTTCGGGCTCACCGGGATCCGTGAGCGGGCCGAGCACCTCGGCGGTTCGGTGGTCGTCGACTCCAGCCCCGGCGCCGGCCTCGCCGTGCGTGTGGAGCTGCCCGGATGAGCGCCTCCGGGCAGGTGCGGGTGCTCGTGGTCGACGACCAGAGGCTCTTCCGCGAGGCGCTGACGACGCTGCTCGGGGCCAGCGCGGAGGTCGAGGTCGTGGGTGGCGCTGCGGACGGGGCCGAGGCCCTGGGGCTGGTCGCGGAGCTGCGACCCGACGTCGTGCTCATGGACCTGCGGATGCCGGTGCTCGACGGCGTCAGCACGACGCGTCGCCTCCGCGTCGAGCACCCCGAGGTGCGCGTGCTCGTGCTGACGACCTTCGACGGCGACGACGAGGTGTTCCCGGCGCTGCGGGCCGGCGCCGTGGGCTACCTCCTCAAGGACGCGACCGCCGCGCGCCTCGTCGAGGGGGTGCAGGCCGCCGCGCGAGGTGAGTCGGTGCTCCAGCCGTCGGTCGCCGCCAAGGTGGTGGCCTTGGTGAGCCGGCTTCCCGACGTGGCCGAGCGGGCCCGGGCGCAGCCGCTCGTCGACCCGCTCAGCCCGCGCGAGCTCGAGGTGCTGCACGAGCTCGCCGACGGGCGCAGCAACCGCGAGATCGCCTCTCGTCTCTACCTGTCCGAGGGAACGGTCAAGAACCACATCACCAACGTGCTGGCCAAGCTCGGAGCGAGGGACCGCACCCAGGCGGCGTTGCGGGCACGGAGCCTCGGGCTTCTCTGAGCGCGCGGGAGAAGGGCGCCGGGTCATGCCGCGAAGGTGACCCCGACCATGACGTCCGGCACGTCCGCCAGGTGGCCCGCTCGCCGGATCCTCGTGGACATGACAACGCTCACCAGCCCCCGGGCAGACCTGGCGCCTCGCGCCCGGGTCGCCAAGCTCCTCCACACGCGGTTCGGCCGCTTCCTCACCGCCTACCTCGAGATGACCGTCGCGATGCTCTTCGGCATGGCTCTTCTCGGTGTCGTCTGGGACGCCGTCCGGCCGGACCTGACGCGAGGCGCCGACGCGATGGCGCTCACGATGGCGTTCGACATGACTGCGGGCATGGCTGCCTGGATGTGGGTGCGGCGACACCTGCTGCGACACATCCTCGAGATGTCGGCGGTGATGGTGCTGCCGTTCGTGGTGCTGCTGCTGCCCTTCCACCTCGGCCTGCTGTCGGGGGGGGCGCTGCTCACCTGGGGACACGTCGCGATGTTCGTCCTCATGGCGGCATACCTCTGGGCGCGCCCGCACGCCGCAGTCCCGCACCCGGTCCTCGGTCGCGGCCCCCGACTCGCGGCCTCGCGGGCAGGCCGGCTCGCGGCCGTTTCGCGGCCGCCGAGGCGATCCGCTGGCTCGAGTGGGGCGTGAACTCCTTCTTCACCGTGCTGCTCGGGGTCACCGTGGTCCTCTTCGCGACCGCCCTGCTGCAGTGCGCGCACGTCGGGACCGCGGTGCGACTGGCCGGTGTCAGCGGCATCCTGGCCGGTGCCCTCCTGGTGCTCAACGGGCTCGCGGTCGGCTCACGAGGTTTCGAACCGTCGACGCTGCCGCGGGTCGCGACCGTCCTCTCCGTCGTGATGGCGCTGGGCCTGCCGGCCCTCGACCGGGCGGGCCAGGCGCTCGCCGGCCCCTGACGGCTGCGCAACCGACGGTGGCCCGGCTCCCACACGGGACCGGGCCACACGGCGTACGGGAGGGGACGTGCCTCAGACGAGCT
>JABFXB010000348.1 GCA_013361975.1 Dermatophilaceae bacterium | reverse complement strand
AGGTCTCGGGCGTAGCCCCACAGCGCCGGCATCTCGATCAGCTTGTTGCGGTTGCACTTGAAGTGCCCGTGGTAGACGGGGTCGAACCGCACGAGCGTCGTGAAGAGCCGCACATCGGCCTCGGTCACGTGGTCGCCGACGAGGTAGCGGCGGGTCGAGAGACGCTCCTCAAGGAGGTCGAGGTGTTCCCACAGCCGGCGGTAGGCCTTGCCGTACGCGTCCTGCGTGCCGGCGAACCCGCACCGGTAGACGCCGTTGTTGACGAAGCGGTAGATCGGCTCGCTCACCGTCTCGATCTCGTCGGCCAGCGCGTCGGGGTAGAGGTCGGGCGCGCCGTCACGGTGCAGGTCGCGCCACTGGGTCTCGAGGTCGATGGTGATCTGCTTGAAGTCGTTGGTCACGACGGCGCCCGTCGGGATGTCGACGATCGCGGGAACCGTTATGCCGCGGGGGTATTCGGGGTCCCGTCGGAAGTACGCGTCCTGGATGCGGGGGATGCCCAGCACCGGGTCGACCCCGCCCGGGTCGAGGTCGAACGTCCAGCTGCGGCTGTCGTGCGTGGGACCGCAGATGCCCATCGACAGGGCGTCCTCGAGGCCGAGCAGTCGGCGCACGATGATCGCGCGGTTGGCCCACGGGCACGCCCGCGCCACGACGAGGCGGTAGCGCCCGGCCTCGACCGGGAAGCCGTCGCGACCGTCGGCGGTGATGCGGGTGGTGATGTAGTTCGTGTCGCGCTTGAAGCTCTTCTCGACGTACGTCCCCGGTTCGCTCATGCGCCCAACCCTAGTTCGCGGCGCCCCGCCACCGCCTTTGCGGGCCGGCCGTGGCGCAGCCACCGATGACGAGGCCTCCCTGTTCGGCGAGTTCGCTGGCCGCTGCGGCGGTGCAGCCGATGGCGGTCAGCCCGATGCGTCCGTCGACGGCCAGGCCAGAGAGCATCTGCAGCACCAGCCCGGTGCCGGTGGCAGGGTCGAAGCCGATGCCAGCCGAGCGTACGGCCCCCACGACCCGCAGTGGGTCGAGGCCGAGCCAGTGCGGGTCGACGATGTTGTCGGTCGAGGAGTAGCACCGCTGCTCGCCGTCCGGCGTGACCCAGCATCCACCGGCCGCGTCGTAGCGGCCCCTCACGAGCGCCGACAGGCCCGCCAGGGGGTGCGTGGTGCCGCCGTTGCGCAGGTTGACCTCGAGCGCCAGAACCGACCACCGGTCCCCGTCGCGCCGGGCCACGAAGTCGACGCCGACGCGACCACGGGCTCCCAGAGCCGCCAGCCGCTCGGAGACCGCGGCCGTGGCGCGGGCGACCCGGACGGCGTACGGCGGCCGGGCCGGGAGGACGCAGCCGGCGTAGACCTGGCCGCCGGGGCCGCCGAGCACCTGCTCGTGCGTCGAGACCACGGTCACCGTGCCGTCGGGCGCGATGTCGGCCTGCCCGCTCGGACTGGTGACCTCGTCGCCGAGGACGAGCTCCTCCACGACGCCGCCGGCAGCGAGCTCACCCAGGTAGGACGGCGACAGCACCTGCGCGAGAGCTCGGCTCAGACGTTCACCCGTGAGGTCGCCCGTGCGGGCGTCGCGTATGCCGACGGTGACGTTGCCGTCGCCGGCGCCGCTGTCGTCGAGCTTGACCACGACGCGCTCGGTGCCGGGCCGGCGCCCACGGATGTGTTCGACGGCCCGGGTGACGTCGTCGAGGCCGCGCACGTCCTCGCACCCCACCGGCGTCTCGATGCCGGCCGCGTGGAACAGGCGCCGACCGGCGCTCTTGAACCCCAGCGGGCGCAGGCCGGCGGGTGTGCCGTCGATGGGCACCCCGAGCGCCAGCGCAGCCTCCTCCTCCGTCGCGGTCACGTTCCAGACCTCGAGCATGGCGGGCCGCCCGCGCACGACGGCACGCACTCGCGCGACGGCCGCCGGGTCGTCGAGGAGCTTGGCCGCCGTCGGACGCCACGACGCGTCGGCGACCGTGACCAGATGCAGCCGCTCGAGGAAGCCGGCTCGTTCGGCACAGGGCAGCAGGGATGCGTAGTAGTCGACCACGCCCGGGCCGGGTGCGAGCGAGCTGACGTAGACGACCTCGCAGCTCGGGTCGCGCGCCGCCAGTGCCAGCAGCAGGTAGCGGTGCTCCATCGACCCGAACCGGGCGCCGTAGTGCTCGAGGAGCTGGCCCTGGACGCTGAACGACGGCATCACGACGAGCACGTGCCCCGTCCCGGCGCCGCCGCCCGCGTGGCGGGCGTCCCAAGCGGCACCGAGACCCTGCTGGAGCTGCTCGAAACTGCCCAATGCGTCGGCCTTCCAGGAACCTGACCCGTCGATGGTAGCGACGCGGCGGGGGCCACCGAGTCCTTCTCCAGCGGCCGCCGCGACCCGACACGGGGTGGCCGGTGGTGCCGACGGGCGGTGGTCGGGTCAGAATGGGGGTATGCGGGAACTCCGGTGGCGCGATGCGTGACCTGCCTGCCCTGACGCCCGACCTCGTCGGCGACCTCGTGGGGACGTGCGCGCCGTGCACCTTCTGGCAGACCCTTCCTCGCAACGGCCACGGCGACGACCGCCCCGCAGCGGAGGTGCTCGCCGACTGGGTCGGCATGGTCGCGAGCGAGTGGGGGCCGCCCGGGCGGGTCGCATACGTCGACGGTGAGCCCGCTGGCTACGTCATGGTCGCGCCGGCTCGGCACGTGCCGCGCCTCGCCGCCTTCCCCACGTCGCCCTCCGACCCGGCGACCCTCATGCTCCTCACCGCGGTCACGAGCCAGCCCGACGCCGGTCGCGGGCTGCGCAAGGTGCTGCTGCAGGCCGCCGCGAAGGACGCCCTCAAGCACCAGGTGCGCTCGCTCGAGGTCGTGGCGGCCCGCCCGCTCGCGGTGTCGAAGCACCCCTGCGTGCTGGAGGTCGACGTGCTCGAGAAGGTCGGCTACCGCGTCGAGCGCGACCATCCGACCTACCCGCGCCTGCGGATGGACCTGCGCCGGGTGGTGACGATGCGCGACGAGGCGGCCGCCGCAGTGGCACGTGCACTGGCGCGCGTGCCGGGACTGCGCCCCGTGCCGGAGACCCACCCGAACGGCTCGAGCCACGCCCACGTGACCGACAAGGCCTGACCACCGCCACCTCGCCGACCCGTCGCCGACACGTCGCCGACGCGTCGGCGGGACGAGACCGCTCAGGAGGGTCAGCCGACGGTGCGGTCGCCCGTCGTGCCGCCCACCTGCGCGGCGCGCATCGACTCGAGGTGCCGGCGCAGGTCGTCGAGACGCAGCACGCCGGTGCGGGCGGTGTCGGCCTCGCCGAGATAGACGCGCTGGAGCGCGACCACGACCGCCTCGGCGACCTGGTCGAGGGTGTGCGGCCGTGACAGGGCCTCGGCATCGCCCGCGTGGCTGAGGTAGCCGAAGTCGAGGCGCACCGCCGGCATGCGGGTGCGGCGCAGCAGGGGCCAGGTGCGGGCGTGCGACCGGCAGTCGGTCAAGCCGGTGCGCGCGACCACCTCGCGCAGCAGCAGGTCGGCGAAGCTCTCGCCGATGACGGACCAGTCGGTGTGGTCGGCGTTGTCGGGGTGGCCGTAGAAGTACGTCGCGACCCCGTGCGCCGAGCCGGACTCGGAGTGGTCGGTGTGGAGCGACAGCACGAGGTCGGCGTCGCAGGAGTTGGCGAATGCGGCACGCTCCTCGTCGCTGCCGCCCTCGGTCGTCTCGGTGCGGGTGAAGACGACGCTCACACCGTGCGCCGACAGGCGCCCCTCGATGCGCCTGGCCAGGTCGAGGGCGAGCCGGGCCTCGACGAGCCCGCCCCGGCCCTCGGCGCCCGTGTCGGCCCCGCCGTGGCCGGCGTCGAGCACGATGGTGCGGCCGCTCAGGCTGTAGCCGCTGCGACGCAGGTGCTCGCGCTCGCGCAGGGCGTTGGCGGAGCCGCCGCTGACCGAGCGGCGCAGGCCGGCGAAGGCGCGCATCGTCTCGGGGCCGGCCGTGCCGTCGGGGGTGAGGCCCACGGCTGCCTGGAAGGCCCGCAGGGCCGCGTCGGTGGCCGGGCCGTGCAGGCCGTCGACCTTGCCCGGCGTGAAACCGAGCTCCGCGAGGCGCCCCTGGAGCGCCACGACGTCGTCACCCTCGACGAAGTGGCCGGGAACGTAGCGCAGCACGCGGTCACCGAGCGCCCAGCGCGCTCCGTCGAGGACGGCATACGTGGTGCGTCCGACGATGCCGTCGACGATGAGGCCGCGCCGCTGCTGGAACGACTTCACGGCCTGCTCGACACGCTCGTCGAAGACGGCGTTTCCGTCGGCGTCGGTGGCTCCGGGGCCGACGGGAAGGTCGCCGGACAGGACGAGCCGCTCGCAGACGGCCTCGACAGCGGGGCCGGCGTCGCCGCGCCGGAGCACGACGGTCTGGGGAGGGGTCATCTCGGCTCCTTCTGGGAGGGCTCCCTGGGTCGCAGGTGACGTCGCGGCCTGCTGTGCGACATCGGGAGAGACGGGCGCCGTCAGCACTGTAGTACGCGAAAGGGGTGGCACCGTGACGGTTGCCACCCCTTCGTCGTCGCCGATCAGGCGATGAACTCCTCCAGCTCGCGCAGCAGCTTCGGCTTCGGGTGCGCGCCGACGATGGTCTTGACGACCTCGCCCTTGACGTAGACGTTCAAAGTGGGGATCGAGACGACGCCGTAGCGGGCGGCCGTGTCGACGTTCGCGTCGGTGTCGAGCTTGACGACCTCGATCTTGTCGCCGTACTGCTCGTTGATCTCCTCGAGGATCGGGGCGACCTTGCGGCACGGGCCGCACCACGTCGCCCAGAAGTCGACGAGCACGGGCTTCTCGCTCATGAGGACGTCGTCGGCGAAGGTGGCGTCGGTCGTGTTCTTCAGTGCCATGGAGATTCCTTCTCTGGTTGGCGCGGGGCGGGGGTGTGCGGGCTGGTTCGAGGTCAGGCGTCGGCGCCGACGGTGGCGCGCGGGTCGGGGATGGCGCCGGAGTCGGTCTCGTCGATGGCTGCCGCCTCCGCGGCAGCCTCGGCCGGGGACGTGGTGTCCTCGAGGGCGGCGAGGTAGTGCTCGGCGTCGAGGGCGGCGGCGCAGCCGGAGCCGGCGGCGGTGATGGCCTGGCGGTAGGTGTGGTCGACGAGGTCGCCCGAGGCGAAGACGCCGGGCAGGTTGGTGCGCGTGGAGCG
>JABFXB010000227.1 GCA_013361975.1 Dermatophilaceae bacterium | reverse complement strand
ACGAACGACTCCGGCTACGCCGCAGCGCACGCGCTGATCGACGCGGGTGCGTCGGTGCAGGTCGTCGACGCGCGTGACGAGGGGGCGAGCGCCTCCGTCGCCTCCGCCGCCGAGGCCGCCGGCCTCCCGGTGCGGACGGGCTGCGCCGTCGTCGGCATCGACGGCGAGTCGGCCGTCCAGGGCGCGTGGGTCGGCCGCATCGACGCCGAGGGCGCTCTGATCGGCGACGCCGAGCGGGTGGCGTGCGACGTCGTCGCGGTCTCGGGCGGCTGGACGCCGAACGTCAGCCTCCACAGCCAGCGCCAGGGTGCGTTGCACTGGGACGACGACCTCGCGGGATTCGTCCCCACCGGGGCCGTGTGCAACCAGCACCTCGCCGGGGCCGTCCGCGGCACCTACTGGACCGACGGCTGCCTGACCGAGGGAAGCGCAGCCGGACAGGCGGCCGCACACGCCAGTGGGTTCGAGGCCGGGTCGGCCGACGGCACCATGGAGTCCGCGGCGGTGGCCGTGGCTGAGGAGCGTGTCGCCAGGGCCGGCCGGACGCGTCAGCTCTGGGTCGTCGAGGGGCGCGAGGGCGGCTACGGCACGCACTTCGTCGACCTGCAGCGAGACAACACCGCCGCCGACGTGCTGCGCGCCACCGGTGCCGGCATGCGCTCGGTCGAGCACGTCAAGCGCTACACGTCGATCAGCACCGGCGTCGACCAGGGCCGCATCGGGGCCGTCAACACGATCGGCCTGCTGACGCGGGTGCTGTCGGGTGACGACACGCGTGCCATCCCGCCCGGCCAGCCGGGTCAGGACGAGGGCATGGCTGCAGCCGCCGCGAGTGCGGCACGGCCCACGCCAGGCGCCATCGGCAACACCACCTTCCGTGCTCCGTTCACCCCCGTGGCCTTCGCAGCCCTCGCCGGCCGGTCGCGCGGCGACCTCTTCGACGCCGCCCGCACGACGTCGATCCACCCCTGGCACGAGGCTCACGGAGCGCTGTTCGAGGACGTGGGTCAGTGGAAGCGGCCGTGGTACTACCCCCGTTCCGGTGAGGACATGGACGCCGCGGTGGCGCGCGAGTGCCGTGCCGCCCGCGAGGGCGTCGCCTTCATGGACGCCACGACGCTGGGCAAGATCGAGATCCGCGGCGCCGACGCCGGGGAGTTCCTGAACCGCCTCTACACGAACGCGTTCAAGAAGCTCGCGGTGGGCAAGGCCCGCTACGGCGTGATGTGCAAGCCCGACGGCATGGTCTTCGACGACGGCGTCGTGCTGCGTCTCGCGGAGGACCGCTACTTCGCGACGACCACGACGGGCGGGGCAGCCCGCGTGCTCGAGTGGCTCGAGGAGTGGTCACAGACCGAGTGGCCCGACCTCGACGTCGTGTGCACGTCGGTGACCGAGCAGTGGTCGACGATCGCCGTCGTCGGACCGCGGTCGCGCGACGTCATCGCCCGCATGGCTCCAGACCTCGACGTGTCGCGAGAGGGCTTCGGGTTCATGGAGTTCCGCGAGACGGTGCTCGCCTCGGGCATCCCTGCGCGCATCTGCCGCATCACCTTCTCGGGTGAGCTCGCCTTCGAGATCAACGTGCCGACCTGGTACGGCCTGCAGGTGTGGGAGGACGTCGCCGAGGCCGGTGCCGACTTCGACATCACGCCCTACGGCACCGAGACGATGCACGTGCTCCGGGCCGAGAAGGCGTACCCGATCGTCGGTCAGGACACCGACGGCACGGTCACGCCGCAGGATCTCGGGATGGACTGGATCGTCTCGACGACGAAGGACTTCGTCGGCAACCGGTCCTACTCGCGAGCCTCGCACGCGTCCGCCGAGCGCAAGCAGCTCGTCAGCGTGCTGCCCGTCGACCGGAGCCTGCGGCTGCCGGAAGGCGCGCAGCTCGTCGAACCCGTAGCGCTCGGCGACTACACGGGGGAGGGGCTGCCTTCGCGGCCGATCCCGATGCTCGGCCACGTCACGTCGAGCTACCACTCCCAGGCGCTGGGCCGCTCGTTCGGCCTCGCGCTCGTCAAGGCCGGCCGCGAGCGGATCGGCCAGACGCTCATCGCGTCCTTCGAAGGACGCTTCGCCGAGGTCGAGGTGGCCGACGCGGTGCTCTACGACAAGGAAGGGGCCAGGCGAGATGGCTGAGCAGACGATGACGATGACGGGATTGGGGGGCACGACGGTGGAGGGCCCAGCAGGCTCGTCGACGGGCGACCGGGCCCGCGTGCTCGGCCTGCGGCGCAGCCCGGCCAACGGCCTCGAGCAGGAGATGCTCCGCGGATCCTGTGCGGCGGTGCAGCTGCGGGAGGTGCCGTTCCTGACCCAGGTCGCGATCCGCGCGACGCCTGGGAGGGACGGCACGCTCGCCGAGGTGCTCGGCCTCGACCTGCCGAGCCGTGTCGGGCACGTCTCCGGGGGCGCCGACGGGAGGGGCCAAGCCGTTCTGTGGCTCTCGCCCGACGAGTTCCTCGCCGTCGGTCCCGACGAGGCCGACACGGGTGTGTCGCCGGAGGCGTATGCCGCCGGGCTGGCCCACGCGCTCGGCTCGGAGCCGGGGCAGGTGGTCGACGTGTCGGCCAACCGCACGACGCTGGAGCTGTCGGGGGCGCGCGCACGGTCCGTGCTCGAGAAGAGCTGCGAGCTCGACCTGCACCCGCGCGTCTTCCCGGTCGGCGCAGCGGTCGCGACGCTGCTCGGCTCCACGGGAGTGATCCTGTGGCGCACGGGGGAGGAGACCTGGCGGGTGATGCCGCGTGCCTCCTTCACGACGCACGTCGTGCGCTGGCTGCTCGACGGGATGCGGGAGTACCGCTGATGTCGCTCAGCGCCCTCGACCTGTTCTCCGTGGGCATCGGCCCCTCGTCGTCGCACACCGTCGGTCCGATGCGGGCAGCCCGGCGGTTCGCCGCCGGGCTCGCCGGCTCGGGCCTGCTCGACCGGACGGCGAGGGTGCAGGCGCAGCTCTACGGGTCGCTGGGCGCGACGGGTCACGGGCACGGCTCGGACCGTGCCGTCCTGCTGGGCCTCGAGGGCGAGGACCCCGAGACCGTCGACACGTCACACGCGGTGGCGCGGGTGGAGGCTGTCCGGGCCGACCGCAAGATCGCGCTCGACGGCACTCACCGCGTCGCCTTCGACCCCGACGTCGACCTCGTTCTCCACCGGCGGCGTACGTTGCCGGGGCACCCCAACGGCATGACGTTCGAGGCCTTCGACGACGCCGGACGGTCCCTCGCGGCGCGCACGTACTACTCGGTGGGCGGTGGCTTCGTCGTCGACGAGGAGGCGATCGGCGCCGACCGCGTCGTCGCCGATACCACCCCACTGCCACACCCCTTCTCCACGGGCGCCGAGCTGCTCCAGCGCTGCCGCGAGACCGGGCTCTCGATCGCCGGCGTCATGATGGCCAACGAACACGCCTGGCGGCCGGAGCCCGAGGTGCGCGCGCGGCTGCTGCACCTCTGGGACGTCATGCAGGAGTGCGTCGAGAGCGGCTGCACCCGCGAGGAGCGCACCCTGCCGGGCGGGCTCAAGGTGCGGCGCCGGGCGCCGGAGCTGCGTGACCGGCTGCGGCGTCAGGAGGCGGAGGCGCGCGCCTCCTCTGGTGGCTCGATGGCCGACCCGCTGTGGGCGATGGAGTGGGTCAACCTCTACGCCCTGGCCGTCAACGAGGAGAACGCGTCCGGCGGTCGCATCGTCACGGCGCCGACGAACGGTGCGGCCGGCATCATCCCGGCCGTCCTGCACTTCTACACCCGGTTCGTCGACGGCGCCGACGACGACGGGGTGGTCGAGTTCCTCCTCACCGCAGCGGCCGTCGGCATCATCGTCAAGCTCGGTGCCTCGATCTCCGGCGCCGAGGTCGGCTGCCAGGGCGAGGTCGGGTCCGCCTGCTCGATGGCGGCAGCCGCCCTGTGCGCCGTGCTCGGCGGCACGCCCGAGCAGGTCGAGAACGCCGCCGAGATCGGGATCGAGCACAACCTCGGCCTGACCTGCGACCCGGTCGGCGGGCTCGTGCAGATCCCGTGCATCGAGCGCAACGCGATCGCCTCCGTCAAGGCGGTCAACGCCGCACGGCTGGCGCTGCAGGGCGACGGCCAGCACAAGGTCACCCTCGACCAGGCCGTGAAGACGATGCGCGAGACGGGCGCAGACATGAAGATCAAGTACAAGGAGACGTCGCGCGGCGGCCTCGCCGTCAACGTCGTCGAGTGCTGACCCGGGCCCTCGAGCCCGTCCATGAGAGGAGATTCGCATGAGCACCGTCACGGCTGCCGTCACCCCGCAGCAGGTCGGCTACGTCCTCACGCTCGACTGCCCCGAGGCGCCGGGCCTCGTGCACGCCGTGTCCGGCTTCCTCATGGAACAGCACGGTGACATCCACGAGCTGAAGCAGTTCGACGACGTGCGGGGCGGCCACTTCTTCCTCAGGGTGCACTTCGCCATCGCCGACGACCAGGCCGACCCGGGCGTCGAGGCCCTTCGCGACGCCTTTGCCGTGGTGGCGGGGCGGCACGGGATGCGCTTCGAGCTGCGCGAGGCCTCGGCGAAGCGGCGCGTCCTCGTCATGGTGTCGAAGTTCGCGCACTGCCTCAACGACCTGCTCTTCCGCTCCCGCGTCGGCGAGCTGCCCATGGAGATCGCGGCCGTGGTGTCCAACCACCCCGACCACCGCGCGCTCGTCGAGTGGCACGGGATCCCGTTCTTCCACGTGCCGGTCACGGCGGCGACCAAGCCCGACGCCGAGGCGCGGCTGCTCGACCTCGTCGACCGCTTCGAGATCGAGCTCGTGGTGCTCGCGCGCTACATGCAGATCCTCAGCGACGACCTCACGGAGCAGCTCACTGGTCGGGCCATCAACATCCACCACTCGTTCCTGCCGAGCTTCAAGGGCGCCAAGCCCTACCACCAAGCGTGGGAGCGGGGCGTCAAGACGGTCGGCGCCACGGCCCACTACGTCAGCAGCGAGCTCGACGAGGGCCCGATCATCTCGCAGCAGGTGCGCGAGGTGGACCACTCCTTCGGCCCCGAGGACCTCGTCGCGGCCGGGCGGGACACCGAGTGCCGGGCCCTGTCGAACGCCGTCAAGTGGCACTGCGAGGGGCGAGTCGTCCTGCACGGCAACAGGACCGTCGTCCTCCTCTGACCGGCCGTGCCCTCGCCACGAGGTATGCCGCCGGGT
>JABFXB010000113.1 GCA_013361975.1 Dermatophilaceae bacterium | reverse complement strand
CCCCTCTCGGCTGGACCGGACGCCTACACACCGAGCGTCGGCACCCCGGCTGATCCCAGCCGGTCTCGCCGCGCTCACTACTGGTTGAGGAGACCGCCACAGTGGCCGTCAAGATCCGTCTGAAGCGCATGGGCAAGATCCGTGCACCGTTCTACCGCGTCGTCGTCATGGACTCGCGCACCAAGCGCGATGGCCGGGCCATCGAGGAGATCGGCAAGTACCACCCCACCGAGCAGCCGTCGCTCATCGACATCGACATCGAGCGCGCGCACTACTGGCTGAGCCAGGGCGCCCAGCCCACCGAGGCCGTCGCCGCCCTGATCAAGCTCGTCGACGAGGGCAAGGTCGAGACCAAGGAGGCCAAGGCCTCGAAGAAGGACCTCTACGAGGCTGCCGTCGCCGCAGCCGGTGGCAAGTCCGACGCCGGCTCCGACGGTGCGACCACCGCGAGGAAGAAGGCCGCCAAGAAGGCCGAGCCCAAGGCTGACGAGGCCAAGGCCGACGAGACCGCCGAGGCGCCCGCGACCGAGGCGACCGACGCCGAGAAGAGCGAGTCCTGAGCATGCTCGAGGAGGCGCTCGAGCACCTCGTCAAGGGCATCGTCGACCACGACGAGGACGTCGTCGTGCGTCGCAAGGAGCTGCGCCGCGGTGAGCTGCTCGAGGTCCGGGTGCACCCCGACGACCTCGGCCGCGTCATCGGCCGCTCCGGTCGCACGGCGAGCGCGCTGCGCACCGTCGTCGGCGCCCTCGCGGGCAACGGCAACGTCCGTGTCGACATCGTCGACACCGACCGCGTCCGCTGACCGACCGCCAGAACGCCAGAGCAGTGGGGCATCCCGGGTGACCGGGGTGCCCCACTGCCGTCTGCGCCCACCGTTCACGTATGCCGTCGCACACGGCGTCGCCGGGCCGTCGGACGCGTGCCCGGCCGGCCGCCAAACCTGAGAGGATTCGGGCCATGAACGTCGTCCTCGCCCGCATCGGCAAGCCGCACGGACTCCGTGGCGAGGTCACCGTGCAGCTGCACACCGACGACCCCGAGTCGCGTTTCGCCCCGGGCACGGTCGTCGCGACCGAGGCCGAGCCGGGCTCCGGCGTGCCGACCGCCCTGACCATCGCCTCGACGCGCGTGCACCGCGGCATCTGGCTGCTCACCTTCGAGGAGGTCCCCGACCGCACCGGCGCCGAGGGGTTGCGCGGCACGAGGCTCGTGCTGCCCGAGTCGGCCCCCAAGGCGGACGACGACGAGGGCTACTACGAGGAGGACCTCGTCGGTCTGCAGGTGCGCGACCCTGCGGGCGAGCAGGTCGGAACCGTCAGCGGGCTCGAGATCGGTCCCGCCCAGGACCGCCTCGTCATCACCCTCACCGACGGCGTGACGGCATACGTCCCGTTCGTGAAGCGCATCGTGCCGACGGTCGCCGACGACCATGTCGTCGTCGACGCCCCAGCCGGGCTCTTCGACCTCTACCGCGAGGGCACCGAGTGACCGGCCTGTCCTCCGGCTCGCCTGCGCCCCGAGGGGCGTCGCGTCCTGCGATGCGCATCGACGTCGTCTCGATCTTTCCCGACTACCTCTCGGCGCTCGACCTGTCGCTCATCGGCAAGGCCCGTCAGGACGGGCTGCTCGAGGTGTGCGTGCACGACCTGCGCGACTTCACCCACGACCGGCACCGCACCGTCGACGACACCCCCTACGGCGGGGGAGCGGGCATGGTCATGAAGGCGCAGCCCTGGGCCGAGGCGCTCGACCACGTTGTGGCACAAGCGGATCCAGCGACCAGGCCGCGCCTCGTCGTCCCGGGTCCGGGCGGGCAGCCGTTCACCCAGGCGCTCGCGCGGGAGCTGGCGCAGGAGCCGTGGCTCGCCTTCGCCTGCGGCCGCTACGAGGGCATCGACGAGCGCGTCTACGAGCACGCCCGCGAGGATCTCGGCCTCGAGGTCTCCGTGGTGAGTCTCGGCGACTACGTGCTCAACGGCGGCGAGGTCGCGGTGCTCGCCATGGTCGAGGCCGTCGGCCGCCTCGTCCCGGGGGTCATCGGCAACGCCGAGTCGCTCGTCGAGGAGTCGCACGAGGACGGCCTGCTCGAGTACCCCATCTACACGAAGCCCCGCACGTGGAACGGCCGTGAGGTGCCCGAGGTGCTGCTCTCGGGCAACCACGGCGCCATCGCGGCCTGGCGGCACGAGCAGCGGCTCGCCCGCACGGCCGCCCGCCGGCCCGACCTGCTGCACGCCTCGCACGGCGACGGCGACGTCGAGATCGCTGCGGCCACCCCCGGCGACGTGCCCGAGCTCGCCGTCCTGATGCGCGCCTGCTGGGTGCAGGAGGCCCTCGTCAACGACACGCTCGACGTCCCCGCCCTGCACGAGAGCCTCGACGACGTGCGCGCCAGCCTCGACACCACCCAGACGTGGGTCGCCCGCAAGGCCGGCCGTCTCGTCGGCGCGGTGCGCACGTCGCGGCACGACGACGACTGGCACATCGGGCGCCTCTGCGTCGTGCCCGACCTGCAGGGCCGCGGACTCGGCCGGCGCCTCCTCGAGCACGCCGAGTCCACCGCGCCCGACGGCATACGCACGTTCTCGCTGCACACGGGCGCGAAGAGCACCGACAACCTGAGGCTCTACAGGAAGGCGGGCTACCGCATCACCGACGCGCCGCCCCCCGTGCCGGGCGCGGTCACGCTCGTCAAGCGGCGCCGCTGACCCGGGCAGGGCGGCTTGGTCAGGCGGGCAGCCCGTCGCGCAGGTCGTCGGGCAGCAGCAGCCGGCGCCGGATGAGGGCGGCCTGCACGCCGGCGGTGACCGCCTGCGTCGCCATGATCGCGAAGAGCACCAGCACCTGCGCGGTCGCCGCCTGGACCGCGCTGCCGCCACCGAGCATGACGCCGATGAAGGCGCCCGGCAGCGTCACGACACCCGACGTGCGCACCTGGTCGAGGCTGGGCAGGATGCCCTCGGGCACGCGCCGCGCGATGACCTCGTCGATCGCCTGCTCCGACGTCAGCCCCAGCGAGAGGGCCGCCTCGTACTGTCCCCGCTCCTCGCGCAGCGCCGCGAAGGTGCGCCTGCCGACGAGGGTGTGCACGGTCATCGTGTTGCCGATGACGATGCCCGCGACGGGGATGAGCGCGATCCCGGCGAGCGGGACGGCGCCCGTCGCGAGCACGATCCCGACGACGGGCACGACCCCGCACGCCATGGCCGCTGCGGCCCACGGCCACGCGGCCGGCGCCCCGACCCGGCGCGTCGTCGTGACCACCGCCATCGCGAACATCACCCCGACCGCGACGAACGAGAGCCACAGGGAGCCGACGACGGCGGTGATGACGAGCGCGACCAGGGTGAGCTGGACGACCGCCCGGCCGCCGGCCAGCACCGCCTGACGGTCGAGGTCGATGCGGCCGAGACGGTCGGCGGCGACGGTCACGGCCAGCAGGATGGCGAGGCAGCCGACGACGGGCCAGCCGGGGGAGACGTCCACGGCCCCACGCTAGTCACGTGCTCGGTTCGCCGATTTCAGGTATGCGGCGTGCTCTGGCAGACTTGCTCCTTGCGTCCGGCACTCGACGGCCCCTGCCGCAGGGGGAGTTGGCCCACCAGCACCACACGGTCGGCCACGCGGCCCGGCGGACGCGACACCCACATTGTGACGAGGTGGCCTGTGGCACCTGAGAAAGCGAAGCATCATGCACACGTTTGACGAGATCAACGCCGCATCGCTGCGCTCGGACGTTCCCGAGTTCCGCGCCGGTGACACCCTCAAGGTCCACGTCAAGGTCATCGAGGGCACGCGCTCGCGTGTCCAGGTGTTCCAGGGCATCGTCATCCGTCGCCACGGCGGCGGCATCGGCGAGACCTTCACGGTCCGCAAGATCTCCTTCGGCGTCGGCGTCGAGCGCACCTTCCCGCTGCACACCCCGGTCATCGACAAGATCGAGGTCGTGACCCGCGGTGATGTGCGTCGCGCGAAGCTCTACTACCTGCGCGGCCTGCGCGGCAAGGCTGCCAAGATCCGCGAGAAGCGCGACAGCATCCCGGCCAAGGCCGGCGCGAAGAGCTGACGACCTGCTGACGCAGACGTCCGTCTGACCACGCGAGGCGCGGTGGACCCCGAACGGGCCGGCCCGGACACGAGTTCCGAGGCGCTGCCCGGCACGGGATCCGCCGCGCCTTGGTCGTACGCCGGGGCGCACCGGGCCGCCGCCCGGTATGCCGTTGCCCGGCGCCACCGGTGGCTGCTCGGTCCCGCGGTGCTGCTGCTCGCAGTCGTCGTCCTGCGGGCCTTCTTCGTGACGCCGTTCGGCATCCCCAGCGAGTCGATGCAGGAAACCCTCCTCGTCGGCGACCGCCTCCTCGTGTCGCGCACGACGCCGCCCGACCAGGTCCAGCGGGGCGACATCGTCGTCTTCGACGCTTCCGAGGCGTTCAACCTCGACGTGCCCCAGCGCGGCGTGCTCCAGCGGCTCGTCGAGGCGGTGGAGAGCCTGGCCGGCAAGGGGCAGCCCACCGACTACGTCAAGCGGGTCATCGGCCTGCCCGGCGACCACGTGCGCTGCTGCGCCGCCGACGGTCGCCTCGAGATCAACGGTGTCGCGGTCACCGAGCCCTACCTCGCGGCGGGCGCGCGACCGAGCGCGACACCGTTCGACGTGGTCGTCCCGCCCGACCGCTTCTGGATGATGGGCGACAACCGCGGGGCCTCCGCCGACTCGCGCGCGCACCTCGGCGAGCCGGGCGGCGGCATGGTGCCCGGCAGCGACATCATCGGCAAGGTTTGGGTGCGATACTGGCCGCTCGATCGGCTCGGGTCGGTCGACCAAGGACAAATTGCCTCCGTCCCACGAAATGGTGAGTGATGTCGCAGTACACCGGACGCCCCGAGGACCCCACGCGCGGGCGACCTGTTGACGGCATCGACGAGAGTGACGACGTCGACGACGTCGATGAGGACTACGACGACGAGCCCCGGGGCTTCGTGGGCACGGTCCTGGCCGGTCTCAAGGAGCTGCTCATCGTCGTCGTCCTCGCGATGGTGCTGTCGTTCGTCGTCAAGACGTGGCTGTTCCAGGCGTTCTACATCCCCTCCGGGTCGATGGAGAACACCCTGGTCAAGGACGACCGCGTCATCGTGAGCAAGCTGACTCCGGGACCGTTCGACCTCAAGCGTGGCGACGT
>JABFXB010000534.1 GCA_013361975.1 Dermatophilaceae bacterium | reverse complement strand
AGAACCGCCGGCGAGCGCGGGAACGGCAGAGGGGGCGGCGCCGGCACCGGCGGCGGCCGGTGCGCGGGCCGGTGTGCGCTGACGGCTCTGCTGCTCCGCCTCCTTGCGCGCCTTGCGACGGCCGCGGCGGCTGACAGCCGTGCCGTAGATGTCGGTGCGCAGCACGCCCACGACGCTGAAGATGAAGATCCACAGCAGCGCGAGGAGACCCAGCCGCAGCAGGGTCAGGGTCAGTTCACTCATGCGTCACCGGCGCCCGGCTCGGAAGGTCGCGGACGTGCGCCCGATCGTGAGGCGGTCGCCGTCCTGGAGGCGCTGGGCCGAGATGCGCTCGCCGTTGACGAAGGTGCCGTTGGTCGAGTTGAGGTCTCGGATCGAGGTGACCAGGTGCGGGCCGTCGGTCGTGACGCGGATCTCGCTGTGGCGGCGGGACACGCCCGGGTCGTCGATGACGATGTCGGCGGTCTCGTCGCGCCCGATCGTCGTGAGGCTGCCGAGCAGCGGGTAGCGGTCGCCGCCGATGTCGAGCCAGGGCCGCGCCGACGGGTTGGACCGCGGAGTCGGCCGGTGCACCGGCGCCTCGTCGATGGCCGTGCCGTTGCTGGTGTGCGGACGCGGCGCCGCACCCGCCGAGGCGGCGGGCTCACGGCCGGCCTGCTTCGCGGTGGCGGGACGCACCCGGAAGACCCCGGTCTCGAGGCCCTCGCCCTCGACGAGCTGCACCTCGAGCGGGCCGCCGGGCTGGTAGCCCTGCGAGTCGGCGTGCTCCTGCGCCGCGGCGACGAGGTCGTCGGACAGGTCGTCCTCGTAGTCGCCGAGCCGCTCGTAGTCGGTCTGGCTCAGCTCGATCGTGTAGAGGTTGGGCACCATGGCGCGGCCGTGGCCGAGCAGCGCCGCGCGGTCGTCCATGGCGCGGCGGATCGCGGACGCGATCTCGACCGGCTGGACCTCGGACTTGAACGCCTTGGCGAAGGCACCGTGGACAGCCTTGGCGAGACCGTGCTCGACACGGTTGATGATTCCCACGCCGTCTCCTCCTTCAGGTGAGCGCTCCTGCCGGGCGCTTCATCGTAACCGGGTAAGCCCCTCCTGCCCCCAACCGACGGGCCCGTGCGGCCCGTCGCGAGACCGTCGCGAGACCGTTGCGGAGGCGATGTGGAGGCGTTGTGGAGGCGCCGCGCCGCTGGTCAGCAGGTTTGATGTGCGACGGAAGCATGGGACGATCTCTCGGGGTCCCGCGGCGGGTCCCCGCACGTGGTAGGCCAGCAAGGAGCGCTCGATGAGCAAGGACGAGACCGGAACCAACGAGGGTCAGGGCATCCCCGGCTTCTCCGCCAACAACTCCATCCCGGGTGGCTTCACCCTTCCGATCCCCACCGCGACCTCAGGCGCGGACCACGAGGACGAGGCTCCGGCCGACCCGTGGAGCTCGACGTGGGAGGACTCCTCCTGGCAGCCCGGTGACACCGGCCAGCAGCCGGCCGTCGGTGCCTCCGACGCCTCCGGCACCTCCAACACGTCCCAGGGCGGCGCCACCACCAACAGCTGGACCGACTCCTACGAGTACGGCGGCGAGCGCGCCTCGGCCGAGTCCTCCAACGGCCACGACCACAACGGCTCGTCCACGTCCTCCTGGGACTGGCAGCCCTCCGACCCCGGCGTCGGCGAGACGAGCCGGTCGACCGACCACTGGTCGACCCTGCAGCACAACGCCGACACCGCTGCCGCGTCCGAGGAGGAGTACTCCGGCTGGACACCCGCCGGCTCCGCCTCCACCGGCGCCTCCGCCGACACCGCCGCGTCGTCCGCCCACTACGGCACCGACCACAGCGCCGCCCAGCAGGCGTATGCCGCCCGCCCGGCCGTCGACCCCGACGTGGCGGCCGCTGTGGCCGAGGGTCACACGACGACGGACGAGACGGCATACGACCTGACGCCGGCGGCCCGCGCGGGCAACTCCGACCGCCCGAGCGCCGAGGACCTCATCACGGCGCGCTCCAAGGGGGAGCGCCAGAAGGTCAAGGCGAACTCCGGCCTGCGCAAGGCCTTCGGCCTCGGCCCCAGCAGCAAGGAGCTGCTCGAGCGCGACCGCATCGACCGCATCGCGCGCCCGCTCAACGGCCGCAAGACGATCATGGTCATCAACACCAAGGGCGGCGGCGGCAAGACCCTCGTCACGCTCATGCTCGCCAGCTACCTCGGGCGCTACCGCTCGGGCTCGGTGCTCGCGTGGGACAACAACGAGACCGAGGGCACGCTCGGCATGCGGGCACCGTCGCAGAGCCACCACCGCACCGTCGTCGACCTGCTCGGTGCCCTGCCGACGATCGCGGGCGACCCGAACGCCGGCACGTCGGAGCTCGAGCACTGGGTGCGTGAGCAGCGCGGTCTCTCGTTCGACGTGCTGGCCTCGGCCGACGACGACGAGGCGATGCGCATCATCGGCGAGCAGGAGTTCGAGGACCTCCACACCCAGCTCTCGCGCTTCTACCGGATGATCGTCGTCGACACCGGCAACAACCGCCTCTCGCCGAACTGGCTGGCGGCCGCCGCCAGGGCCGACATGCTCGTGTTCGCGACGTCGCTCAAGGACGACACGTCCGTCGTCGCGGCCAAGAACCTCGACGCGCTCGTGGCGATGGGCCGTGGCGACCTCGTGCGCAACGCGGTCTGCGTCATCTCGCACACCTCGGCCAAGGGCAACGACATCGGTGCCGGCGTGCACACGCGCGAGCACTTCGAGCAGTGGGTGCGCGCGGTCGTCGACATCCCCTACGACCAGATGCTCGCGCCGGGCCTGCACCTCGACCCGCTGAAGATCAGCAAGAAGACGCACGACGCGTGCATGGAGATGGCGGCCGTCGTCGTCGACGGCCTCTGACCTCGACGGGCGCTCCGCCCTCCCGACCGGGTATGCCGTCCGCGTGGCCCTTCTCGCGCTGACCGGTGCGGCCGGGCGCATCGCCACGGCCATCCGGCCGCGGCTGCGCGCGGCCGGTCACCGGCTCGTGCTCTGCGAGGGGCCCGGAGTGGAGGTTGCCGACGTCGACGACTCGCTCGAGCGGGTCGTCGAGGTCGACCTGCGTGACATCGACGGCCAGGCTGCAGCCTTCGCGGGCGCCGACCTCGTGGCGCACCTCGGTGCGTACTCGGAGGAGCAGGCGTGGGCCGATCTCCTCTCGGTCAACGTCGACGGCACGCGCGCCGTGTGCGAGGCGGTGCGTCTCGCCGGGGTGCCGCGGCTGCTGCTCGCGAGCTCGGTCCACGTGGCCGGGTTCGTGCCGGTGGACTCGCCGTCGCTGCGGGAGGGGATGCCGCTGCCGGCACCCGACACGTACTACGGCGTGACCAAGGCAGCGCTCGAGGCGCTGGGGGCCCTGTATGCCGCCCGGTTCGGCATCACCGTCGTGAGCGCCCGCATCATGACCTTCGCCGACGACGCGAACGGCCAGCCCTCGCGCTGCTGCTGGCTGTCGCCCGACGACATGACCCGGCTCGTGACGGCCGTGCTCACGACCGACGCCACCGGTCACCACGTCGTCTGGGGCGTCTCACGCAACACCCGCCGTCTGGTCGACCTCTCCCCCGGCCGCGCCATCGGGTTCGAACCGCAGGACGACGCCGAGGCGTACGCGCGGGGGGGCGGCGCGGACGACCGCGGCCCCGAGTCGCGGTCGGGTCTGCTCGGCGGCGGATTCACGCAGCCGGACTACCGGCTCGGCGAGCCGCACGGCGGCCAGTGAGCCCGGCCGGGTGCAGGGCTGACGGGACCATGCGTGTCCCGGTTTGGTGATCTGGTGGGGGATGCACCACACTGTCTCCTTGTCACGCGCGAGTGGCGGAACGGCAGACGCGCTGGCTTCAGGTGCCAGTGTCCGAAAGGGCGTGGGGGTTCAAATCCCCCCTCGCGCACGCAGATGTGGGGAAACCCCCACGAGCCCGGCCGGGTGGCCCGACGAGAGTCGGGCCACCCGGCCGCTGTCATGTCGGCGGTCCCGCTACCTGACACATCAGTGCGTGCGTCGCAGCCTTTACCGTCCGCGACAAGACGCCCCTCGTCCAGCATCCAAGTCGCCGGTCCCGTGTGGGGTACCGCTCGCCTCCTCGTCCGCGTCCGCTGGTCACCGCCCTCCGACTCCGCAGCCTCGCTAGCGCCCTTCGAGAACGAACGCGCGGCGGGAGTGGCGCCGAGTGCCGAGGCGACGATTGCGCCCACACGCTCGACACGGACGAGGGCATGCACGCTCTCGACACCCACCACCGCACCGCGCACCGCGTCGCAGCCATCACCGGGCGTATGCCCGCCACGGAAAGCGTCACGGACACCTCCAGCCCGGCCGTCGTCTTCCCGTGGCGCCGCCCGGCCCGGCCGACCCGCGACGGGTCCGCCGCCCCCATGGCAGTCGTCCCGGTGGATGCCCAGCAGCGGGTCTTCGTCCGCAAGGTCACCACTGAGCTGGCCCGGACGGCGGACACGCCTCTGGTGCTGACCATGACCGCCGGCGCGGTCACCGTCCGTCCGGGGACGCCGACCTGGCCTGAGCTCACTGCGGTGCGCATCGACAGTCAGGGCCGGCTGCGGCTGCCCACGCGCGTCCTGGTCACGCGGACGCAAGTTCGACCGTACGTCGCACCTCCGACAGTGCCCCATCCTGGACCGGGATCGCGCGGCCTTAGCGGCTCCGCTCACGGCGCGTGTCACCATGAGCCCGTGAAGCTTCCCGGGACCGCGACGCCCGCATCGCAGACGGCGACTGCCCGGCGCGGTTCCAACCTGCCACGCGTCGGCGACTACAACCAGGTGGTCGTCCTGGAGGCCATCCGGTACCGCGTCGAAGGGCTGAGCCGGGTGGAGATCGCGACCTTGACGGGCCTGTCGCCGCAGGCGGTCTCCAACATCTGCCGCCGTCTGCTCTCGACCGGGCTCGTCGTGGAGGCGGGAAAACGCGTCGCTGGCCCCGGTAAGCCCCGCACGCTGCTTCGCCTCGCGCCCACCAGTCGGTTCGCCGTCGGCGTGCACCTGGACCCGGCCTTGATGACCTTCGTCGTCCTCGACCTCGTCGGTCGTCCCGTGGCCCGCTCGGTACGTCCACTGCGTCCGGGCCTGGGCCCCGACCAGGTGCTGACCGAGGTCGCCCAGGAGGTGTCCGCCCTCATCTCGGCTTCCGGAGTCGAACCCGATCGAGTCGTGGGCCTCGGGGTGGCCGCACCGGGACCGGTGGACACCTCGACCGGCACCCTGGTCCGTCCCCCCAACCTGCCGGGCTGGGACCGCGTCGCCATCCGCGACACCCTGAGCGCAGCGACGAACCTGTGCGTCCTCCTCGACAAGGACGTGGTGGCCGCAGCGGTCGCCGAGCTCTGGACCGGCGCGATCGGAGAACGGGGCAGTGCCGTCTTCTTCTACATCGGGACCGGAGTGGGCGCTGGTCTCGTCCTGCGCGGCGAGGTCTACCGCGGCCCGTCCGGCAACGCCGGAGAGATGGGCCACCTCCTCACCGGTCCCGACGGCCCGCTCTGCGCGTGCGGTCAACGAGGTTGCATCGGTGAGGTGTGTTCTCCACGCGTCCTCGTCGAGACGGCACGCCGTCGCGGCATCGGCCCACTCGACCCACCGCATTGGGATACCGAGGACGAGGGCAGGGCTGTGGACGTCGACCACCGGGACGTCGTCGGCGACGCCTTCGGCAGGCTCTGTCAGCTGGCGATGGACGGGCACACGGAGGCCGTCCAGCTGCTCGAGGCCATGGCCGAGCGGTTCGCAAAGGCGGCCGCCGACGTGGTCGACCTGCTGGATCTGGACGAGGTCGTGTTCGGGGGCCCGCTCTGGGACGGATTGGCGCCCGTCTTCCTCCGCGTCCTGCCCGACCTGCTCCGGCCGTCGGCTGCGGCGTCCAGGATTCACTCTGTCACGGTGCGGGGCACGAGCGTGGGCGCTGATGTCGCCGCCGTGGGCGCGGCCTGCCTCGTGCTCGACGAGGCCTTCAGCCCTCGCTCGACGACCCTGCTCGTGACCCGCTAGCGCTAGGCGGGCTCGCGATCCGCCAGGCCCTTCGCACGTGGGCCGTCGGCGCCAGCCCTCCCGAAGGGCGATCTGACTCTTGACATCAATAACTCCATTTGATGTATAAAAGGCGCCAGCGCGAGTCAAAGACGACTCGACCGGAGCAAAGGGGTCATCACTCATGAACCGCAGACACGGTGCCGTCGCGCTGAGCGCCGCCGCCCTCAGCATCTCCGTCGCCCTCGCGGGCTGCGGATCCTCCAGCTCAGGCGCACCCGGACAGGGTGGCGGCGACGCGAACACCCTCACCGTCGCCTACCAGCGCACGTCACAGTTCACCCAGCTGGATGCCGTGCTCAAGAAGGCCAAGACGGAGTACGAGGCCGCCCACCAGGGCAAGAAGGTCAACCTCGTGCCGATCGAGGCCGAGCAGGACCAGTACTTCACCAAGCTCGCGCTGATGAACCGCTCGGCGTCCACCGCTCCCGACGTCATCTACGAGGACAGCTTCCAGGTGCGCTCCGACGCCGCCGCAGGATACCTCTCCCCCATCGACGAGCAGCTGGCCAAGTGGGCCGACTGGTCGCAGTTCGACGACACCGCGAAGCAGGCCGGACTCGGGGACGACGGCAAGACGTACGGCGTCTCGATGGGCACCGACACGCGTGCCCTCTACTACAACAAGAAGCTCTTCGCCCAGGCCGGCCTCCCGACGCAGTGGCAGCCGAAGACGTGGGAGGACGTGCTCACCGCAGCTCGCACCATCAAGACGAAACTGCCCGACGTCACCCCGCTCAACGTCTACGCCGGCAAGGCCAACGGCGAGGGCACCTCGATGCAGGGCTTCGAGATGCTGCTCTACGGCACCGACAGCACCCTCTTCGACACGAGCTCGAAGAAGTGGGTCACGGGATCCAAGGGCTTCAAGGACTCCCTCGGCTTCTACAAGACCGTGTACGGCGAGAAGCTCGGGCCGAACCTCGACCTCGCCCTCGATGCCACCGTCGGCAGCCGGGTCTCCACCGAGCTGCTGCCGAAGGGGAAGCTCGCGATCGCGCTCGACGGGTCGTGGCTGCCCGGGCAGTGGATCAAGGGTGACAACGCCTGGCCCGAGTGGGAGCAGTCCATCGGCTACGCACCCATGCCGACGCAGAACGGCCAGCAGCCGGGCTCGACCTCCATGTCCGGAGGCTGGCTGCTGTCGGTCGGCGCCCACGCGCCCGACAAGCAGGCCGCCGTCGACTTCATCGGTGTGGCGCTCAACCGCGAGAACGCGCTGAAGTACGACACCGAGAACAGCCAGATCGCGGTCCGCAAGGATGTCGCGAGCGACCCCAAGTACCTCTCCTACAACCCGTCCTTCAAGTTCTTCTCCTCGCTCGTCCCGGTGACGCACTTCCGCCCCGCGACGCCGGACTACAGCCAGATCTCCGGTGCGATCCAGGTCGCCGTCGAGTCGGTGGCGACGGGAGCGGCCACTCCCGACGCTGCCGCGAAGACGTACGACCAGAGCGTGCTCGGCATCGTCGGCCAGGACAAGACGCAGGCGGGCTGAGGTGACCGCCCTGGACACTCAGGGCCCGACGCGGCGGGAGCCGGCTCCGGCCGGCTCCCGCACAGGCGGACCCGGCGCACCCGTGAAGGGGCGGGCCCGCACGGCCCTGCGACTGCTGCCCCTCAGCCCGGCGATCGTCCTCATGGCGATCTTCCTCGCGGGACCCATCGGCTACGCGCTCTACGGCTCGCTCACCAACGCAGCCCTGTCGGGCTACCGCGCCGCCAACCCGGACTTCGTCGGCCTCGACAACTACACGCGACTGCTCTCGAGCGGCCAGTTCTGGGAGTCGGCCTGGCTGACGCTGCTCTTCGTCGTGGCCTCCGCGGTGATCGGCCAGAACGTCCTTGGGATGGCGCTGGCGCTGCTGCTGCGCTCCGGTCCCAAGCGGCTCGGCTCCGTCGTGAGCGCCCTCGTCGTCATGGCCTGGGTGCTCCCCGAGATCGTCGCCGCCTTCACCTTGTATGCGTTCTTCTCGTCGGAGGGCACGCTCAACACCGCCCTTGGCTGGCTGGGTCTCGACGGCCCGTCGTGGTTGATCCTCTTCCCGATGCTCTCGGTCATCCTCGCCAACGTGTGGCGCGGCACGGCCTTCTCGATGATGGTCTACAACGCCGCCCTGGCCGAGGTTCCTCCGGAGATCACGGAGTCGGCGCAGATCGACGGCGCTAGCGCCCTGCAGCGCTTCAGCCGCATCACGCTGCCCATGATCCGGCGGGCGATCGCCACGAACATGATGCTGACCACGTTGCAGACGCTCGGCGTCTTCACGCTGATCTGGGTCATGACGGGAGGAGGGCCCGGCACGAAGAGCTCGACGTTGCCGGTCCTCGCCTTCCAGCAGGCCTTCAAGTTCGCCCAGGTCGGCTACGGCACGGCCATCGCCACCGTGACGCTGGTCATCGGCGCGGCCTTCGCCCTCGTCTACGTCCGCGTCCTCAAGCCGGAGGTCGACTGATGACCGAGTCCACCACCCAGGCCTCGCGGCGCGAACCGTCGGGCGTGGCCGCCATGCCGGGCACCGTCGCTCCCCCGGTGCCGAGTCCGGCTCCACCACAGCTCTCGTCACCCACGCGCAAGGGGACCACCCTCGCTGCCGGTGCTGCTCTCGTCATCGTCGCCGTCGCGTTCGTCGTGCCGCTGGCCTGGTTGCTGCTGGCGTCGATCAACCCCTCTGCCACCGTGTCGGTCACGGTCCCCACGTCACCGACGCTCCAGAACTACCGCACCGTGCTGACACCAGAGCTCACCTTCACACCGCTGCTCAACTCGCTCGTCATCTCGGGCACGACGGCCCTGATCACGGTCCTGGTGGCGGTCTTGGCGGCATACCCCCTCTCGCGGTACAAGATGCGGTTCAACCGGAGCTTCCTCTACACCATCCTCTTTGGCAGCTGCCTGCCGATCACCGCAGTCATGGTGCCCGTCTACGCACTCTTCGTCACCCTCGGCCTGCTCGACTCGGTGCCCGGCACCATCCTCTTCCTCGCGGCGACGTCGCTGCCGATGGCGGTCTGGATGATGAAGAACTTCATGGACAGCGTGCCGATCTCGCTCGAGGAGGCCGCGTGGGTCGACGGGGCCAGCTCGATGCAGGCGCTGCGCCGGGTCGTCGTCCCGCTGATGCGACCGGGCCTCGCCGTCGTCTTCATCTTCGTGTTCACCCAAGCCTGGGGGAACTTCTTCGTCCCCTTCGTGCTGCTCCTCGACCCGGCCAAACAGCCTGCAGCCGTGTCGATCTACACCTTCTTCGGCACCAACGGCGCGATCGCGTACGGCCAGCTGGCCGCGTTCTCGGTGCTCTACTCCGTGCCGGTGCTCGTGCTGTACCTGCTCGTCCAACGCCTCGCGGGCGGCTCCTTCGCCCTCGCCGGCTCCGTCAAAGGTTGAGAGGAATCCTCCGTCGTGCACGACAACACCAAGCTCGTCGAGATGCGGATCGACCGCTTCGTCCGTGAGCGCGTCATCCCTTCGCTCTACCGCCGCCGTGAGCCACTGTCGACCCGGCACTGGGTGGTGCCCGGCGAGCCGGTCCCCTTCGCCGAGGCCGTCGGCTCGAACTTCGAGCCCATCGAGCCCGGCGCCCCGTGGGGTCGCCCCTGGGGCACGACGTGGTTCCGGCTCACGGGAGACGTGCCGGTGGGGTGGGGCACCGAGGGCACCCGGGTCGAGGTCGTCGTCGACCTGGGCTACTCCGACACGTATCCCGGCTTCCAGGCGGAGGCCACCGCCTACCGGCCGGACGGCACGGTGATCAAGGGCCTGCACCCGCGCAACCGCTACATCCGGCTTGCCGACGCCGGCCCCGGCAGCTCGGTCGACCTGCTGCTCGAGGCCTCGGCCAACCCTGACGTCGCCGGCGGTGGTGCCTTCACCTTCGAGCCGACCCGCCTCGGCGACCTCGCCACCGCCGGTGAGGTCCCCCTCTACCGTTGGCGTGCCGCCGACCTCGCTGAGCTGGACGTCACGGTGTGGGAGCTGCACCAGGACGTGATCGCGCTCACGGGCCTGATCCAGCAGCTGCCGCCGACGTCCTCCCGCCGGGCCACCGTGGTCCGCGCGCTCGAGGACATGGTCGACGCCGTCGACCCCGAGGACGTCGCAGGCACCGCCACCGCCGGCCGCGACGCGCTGCGTGCAGTCCTGGGCGCTCGCGCGGACGCGACGGCCCACCGGGTCGTGGCCGTCGGGCACGCACACATCGACTCCGCCTGGCTGTGGCCGACGCGCGAGACGGCCCGCAAGTGCGCCCGGACCTTCTCCAACGTCCTGGCGCTCATGGACGAGAACCCCGACCTCGTCTTCGCCTGCTCGTCCGCGCAGCAGTACGCCTGGATCAAGGACACGCAGCCCGAGCTCTTCGAGCGCATCCGAGCCCGCGTGCGTGAGGGCCGCTTCGTGCCGGTGGGCGGCATGTGGGTCGAGTCCGACACCAACATGCCCGGGGGGGAGGCGCTGGCCCGACAGTTCGTCGCCGGGAAGCGCTTCTTCGCCGAGGAGTTCGGGGTCGAGCCGCTCGACGTGTGGCTCCCGGACTCCTTCGGCTACACCGCTGCCCTTCCCCAGATCGCGACCGCTGCCGGGGCCCGCTGGTTCCTCACGCAGAAGCCGTCGTGGAACGAGACCAACCGGATGCCGCACCACACCTTCTGGTGGGAGGGCATCGACGGCAGCCGGATCTACACGCACTTCCCGCCCGCTGACACCTACAACTCCCTCGTGTCGGCCGAGGACCTCGCGCGGGCCGAGGGCCAGTTCGCCGAGAAGGGCCGGGCCAACACCTCGCTGCTGCCCTTCGGCTACGGCGACGGCGGCGGGGGTCCCACCCGCGAGATGCTCGCTGCCGCCGCCCGCACCCGCGACCTCGAGGGCTCGCCCCGGGTCGAGCTGGGCGGCCCCCACGACTTCTTCCGGGACGCACAGGCCGAGTACCCCGACCCGCCCGTGTGGAGCGGCGAGATGTACCTGGAGTTCCACCGTGGCACCTACACGTCCCAGGCGCGCACCAAGCGCGGCAACCGCCGCAGCGAGCACCTGCTGCGCGAGGCGGAGCTCTGGGCTACGACGGCCGCGGTACGGGGCGGCACGGCCTACCCCTACGACGCGCTCGAGCAGGCCTGGCATACGGTCCTGCTCCAGCAGTTCCACGACATCCTCCCCGGCACGTCCATCGCGTGGGTGCACCGCGAGGCGGAGGAGCGCTACGCCGAGGTGGCGGAGCGGCTCGAGGCGCTCATCGCGACCTCGCTCGCCGAGATCGCCGGAGAGGGCGACCAGACCCTCGTCTTCAACGCGGCGCCGTATGCCGTCGAGGGTGCGGCCGCGCTCGGGGCCGGGACTGAGGCGGGAGACGACCGCGGGGGCCGTCAAGAGCCCGAAAACGCCTACGCGACAAGGCAGCCCGTCACGGTCGAGCACGATGACGCGGGCGGCATCGTCCTCGACAACGGGATCGTCCGAGCCGTCGTCGACGCCGACGGCCTGCTCGCGTCGGTACTGGACCTGCGCGCCGGCGAACGGGAGACCCTCGCGCCGGGCACGCGAGGCGGCCTGCTCCAGCTGCACCGGGACACCCCGACGCAGTGGGATGCGTGGGACATCGACGAGCACTACCGGCGGCACACCACCGACCTCGTGTCCGCGGACGTCGTCAAGGTGGACGCGTGTGAGGACTCACGCGCCACGGTCCTGGTCGTGCGCTCCTTCGGCTCCTCCCGGGTCGAGCAGCTCATCACCCTCGAGGCCGGCAGCAGCGTGATCGGTTTCGACCTCGACATCGACTGGCACGAGCGCCAGAAGATGCTCAAGCTCGCCTTCCCGGTCGACGTGCACGCCGAACGGGCTGCCTCCGAGATTCAGTTCGGACACGTCCACCGATCGACGCACAGCAACACCTCGTGGGACGTGGCGCGCTTCGAGACCTGTGCACACCGCTGGGTGCACGTGGGCGAGAACGGCTGGGGCGTAGCCGTGGTCAACGACTCGACCTACGGCCACGACATCGGCCGCGCGACGCGGGACTCCGGCGGGACGACGACGACAGTGCGCCTCTCCCTCCTGCGGGCGCCGGTCTATCCGGACCCGGAGGCCGACCAGGGCCGCCACCGGCTGCGTGTCGGACTCGTCGTCGGTGCCGGCATCCCCGAGGCCGTGCGTGAGGGCTACCGCATCAACCTCCCCCTGCGGCGGGTGATGGGCGCGTCCGTGCCCGATCCCGTGGTCCGGGTGGAGGGGTCGGAGGCGGTCGTCGTCGAGGCGGTCAAGCTCGCCGAGGACCGGAGCGGTGACGTGGTCGTGCGCCTCTACGAGGCGCACGGCGGTCGAGCCCAAGCTCGTCTCGTGCCGGGCTTCGACGTCGCCGAGATCGTCGAGACCGACCTGCTCGAGCGACCGCTGGAGCACGGCTCGGTGCTGCTCGACGCCGACGGTCGGCTCTCGCTCCGCCCGTTCCAGCTCGCGACGCTCCGCCTCCGGCGGACGCGGTGACGGACGCGGTGGCTGCGACCGACGCGGTGGGGGGCGCGGCCGTGCCGTGGTTCGGCCAGCCCACGCACCGCGCCTGGCTCGACGACCACTGTAAGGACCTGCTCGCCTTCGGCGCGCAGTGCGCGGCGCCGGGCGGGGGCGCGTGGTGGCTCGACGAGCGGGGCCGCCCGGCTCCTGAGCGGGGCCTGCACACGTGGATCACGGCGCGCATGGTGCACGTCTACTCGCTCGGCGCGCTCCTCGGGTTGCCGGGGAGCGGACCCGTCGCGGACGCCGCACTGGCCGGCCTCACCGGCCCCTTGCGCGACCCGGAGCACGGTGGCTGGTATCCCTCGCTCGACGCCGCTGGCCGCCCCGCGGCCGGCAAGGCGTGCTACGACCACGCGTTCGTCGTGCTCGCCGCCTCGACGGCGACCGCGGCGGGGCGCCCCGGCGCCGCGCAGCTCCTGCGCGACGCACTCGCCGTCTACGACACCCGCTTCTGGGACGCGCAGGCGCAGCTGCCCGTTGACCTCTGGGACACCGGCTTCGAGCAGCTCGACGGCTACCGCGGCATCAACGCCGCGATGCACTCGACCGAGGCGATGCTCGCCGCCTCCGACGTGCTGGCCCACGTGCTCGGAGACAATGACACGGCTGCGACCTGCCGCGCGCGGGCACTCGGCATCCTCGACCGCGTCGCGGCCTGGGCCGCCGACAACAACTGGCGCGTCCCGGAGCACTTCGACGACACGTGGCAGGTGCAGCTCGAGCACCACGCCGACCGACGCGACGACCCGTTCAAGCCCTACGGGGCGACGGTCGGTCACGGGCTCGAATGGGCCCGCCTCATGCTGCACGGTGAGGCCGCCGCGCTCGCCGCTGGGGACGTCGCGTCGCCGACGCTGCTCCGGGGCGCCGAGTTGCTCTTCGACCGTGCGGTGGCCGATGGCTGGGACGTCGACGGCAACCCGGGCTTCGTCTACACCACGGACTGGAGCGGCACCCCGGTCGTGCGCCACCGCATGCACTGGGTGGCCGCCGAGGCCACAGCCACAGCGGCGGCGCTGCACCAACGCACCGGACGGCAGACCTACGCGGACCACTACGCCACGTGGTGGGACCACGTCCGTCTGGCGCTCATCGACGACGAGCACGGTTCCTGGCACCACCAGCTCGACGAGCGCAACGTGCCCACCGACACCGTGTGGCCCGGCAAGGCTGACCTCTACCACGCTGTCGGCGCCACGCTCGTCCCTCGGCTGCCTCTGGCGCCGGCCCTGGCGGTCGCCGTTCGGCACGCGAAATGGCTCTGACCCAGACCCGAACACACCGGATCGACGCTCATCCGATTAAGGAGCATTCATGCGATACGCCACTCTTGGCACCAGCGGCACCATCGTCTCCACCCAGTGCCTCGGCACGATGACCTTTGGTGCGGAGGCTGATGAGGAGGCCTCCGGGTCTATCCTCGAGGCCTTCGCGGAGGCTGGAGGGACCTTCCTCGACACGGCGGACGTCTACAGCACTGGCGTCTCCGAGGAGATCATCGGCCGGTGGCTGAGGTCCCACCCCGAGGACGCGGCGCAGATGGTCGTGGCGACGAAGGGCCGCTTCCCGATGGGCGAGGGTCGCAACGATGTCGGTCTCTCACGACGCCACCTCCGTCAGGCGCTCGACGCGTCGCTGACCCGGCTCGGGGTCGAGCACATTGACCTGTACCAGATGCACGCGTGGGACGCCGTCACGCCGCTCGAGGAGACCCTGCGCTTCCTCGACGACGCCGTTGCAGCGGGCAAGATCGGCTACTACGGCTTCTCCAACTATCTCGGTTACCAGGTCACCAAGGCCGTGCACACGGCCCGTGAGCACGGCTGGGCGCCGCCGGTGACGTTGCAGCCGCAGTACAACCTCCTCGTTCGCGACATCGAGCACGAGGTCGTGCCGGCCTGTCTGGATGGCGGACTCGGCCTACTGCCCTGGTCGCCCCTCGCGGGCGGGTGGCTCACCGGCAAGTACCAGCGCAACACCACCCCGACCGGAGCCTCGCGCCTCGGCGAAGACCCGGAGCGCGGGATGGAGGCCTACGGCCCCCGCAACTCGGACGAGCGCACCTGGGCGGTCATCGACGCCGTGGCCGAGGTCGCGAAGGAGCAGGGCGTCACCTCCGCAGCGGTCGCCCTCGCCTGGGTCGCGGCGCAGCCGGCGGTCACGTCGGTGATCCTCGGTGCCCGCACCGTCGAGCAGCTCACCGACAACCTCGCCGCCGCCGACCTCGACCTGACGGCAGACCAGCTTTCCCGCTTAAGCGAGGTCAGCGCCCCCCGCATGGACGACTACCCCTACGGCCCCGCCGGCATCGCCCAGCGCCACCGCGTCATCGGCTGAGCCTCGGCGCCGCCCCGGCGGCGTCCTGACTCGGGCTATCGCAGCCAAACGTTCCTCGTCCTCAGGCGGGACGACGGTGAACCCGTGTGGCTTTCCGGCGTGCCCGCGGCGATCTGCGCCCCCAGTGCCAGGGGTACGGGCGGTTGCCGCACAGCCGTCGGACGTGACGGACCTGGAGGTTTGTCGCAGACGGGCCCGCGTGGCGCCCGATGGCAAGTCTGACGGCGGCCGAAGATGACGCCTACGTCGGGATCCGCGACAACGAAAACTCGGGCGTCGGCATGAGTTGGCCCCGCCGAAGCCCGAGCTCACGCCGGAGTAGATGCGCGGGTGGGCTGAGGCGCGGCGGCGTAACGGTTGTGATCGCCGGTGTCCGCGCCGATGCTTACGGTGCCCGCATGGGCACGAACGAGTTCCGCGTCGTCGCGGGCCGAAGCCGGCCCGGCCGGTCGACCTCCATGCGCTGATGCAGCAGGCCGGGACAGTCGAGGACGAGCAGGCCTCCGGCGGCCAGCCCCGCGGCAGCGGTCCTGGTGGGGTTTCCCCCAGTCCTGCACCGTCAAATCCCCCTCGCGCACGCGTGGTGAAGAGGGCCCGGACCTCACGAGGTCGGGGCCCTCTCTGCGCCTCCGGCCCTCTGGTCGGGCGCGATCGCGTTTCCCGACAGCTCCGGCGCGACCAGCCGCGCGACCAGCGCGGTCCGCATGGTCCACGTTGCCCGGGGATGTCCTGCGGAAAACCCGCGAGTTCGCCTGTCGGTGAGGCGAATCGGTATCTGCGCCGCCGACCCGGTTCTCTGCCTGTCACCCGCTCGATCACCACCGGCCGGAGCCCGAAGGACCTTCCCGAGGGCGCGGCACCAGGGGGATGGGATCACGGTCAGGCGCGACCGAGGCGGGACCACTCTCCACCCAGAAGGGAGCGCCACATGTCCAGTCAGTCCTCCACCTCTTCCTCGCGCTCGGGTCGCCGTTCCGCGGCCGCGTTGGGTGCCTCCGCGGTGCTCTCGCTCGCCCTGGCCGGCCCCGCGCTCGCCCAGCGGCCCCCCGAGCCGAGCCCCAACCCGCTGCCGTCCGCCAGGTCGGACTGCGTCTACGTGGGCGGCGGCACGATCGTCGAGTGCCGCGACCCCGGGCAGGTCCCGAAGCAGAGCGGGGCCGGGTCGGCCAACACCGCGGAGCCCCCGACCGGGCCGGCTGCTCCCGCCGCGCCGAAGCTCCCCGTCCCGCTCGCTCAGCCGACCAACGTCCCGGTGATCGGCATCGGCGCGGCGACCGCGGCGGTGATCGCCGGCGGCGTGGCCCTCGTCGCCGTGAGCCGGCGTCGGCCCGCCCGACCCGCCTGACCCGTCACGACGCATCACCCAACGGCCCGACGGCATACGGCTCCTGTGTGCCGCCGGGCCGCGTCGCGAGCGCGCGGCAGCGAGGACTGGTCGAGCCACGCTGCCACCCCCACGGGCCGGTGCGCGAACCGAGCGAAACATGGTCCCCTTGCGTGGTTCGCCACGGCGGGACAGGGGTATGTAGGCGGGAGCCGTGGCCCGGGGGGCCGGCCACGACAGGGACCATTCCCAAGACTGGTCGACGAATGCTCGATCCGAGCGCCCAGTCCCGTACCATGACCGCTGACGAAGGCCTCTCAGATGTCACACGACGCGCACCTTCCGTCCGAAAGGCCCAGGTGCCCCCTGACATGAACCGTCTCCAGGAAGGCTTCGTCCTCGGCGACCGCTACCGCCTCGAGAGCCGCATCGCCTCGGGTGGCATGGCCGACGTGTGGCGTGGCACCGACGAGGTGCTCGAGCGCCAAGTAGCGGTGAAGATCATGCGTCCCGACGCTGACCACGAGCGGCTCTTCGCCCTGCGGTTCCGCGACGAGGCCGTGCACTCCGCGGCCCTGATGCACACCAACATCGCGACCGTGTTCGACTACGGCGAGGACGACGGCCTCGCCTTCCTCGTGATGGAGCTCGTCGAGGGCGAGCCACTCTCGGCGATCCTCAGCAAGCGGGGGCCCCTCCCGCCGCACGAGGTGCGCTCGATCATGGGCCAGGCTGCGCTCGCGCTCGGGGTGGCGCACGAGGCCCGCGTGGTGCACCGCGACATCAAGCCGGCGAACATCATGGTCCGCGAGGACGGCCTGGTGAAGCTCACCGACTTCGGCATCGCCCGCGCGCTCGACGCCTCCGGCCACACCCAGCACGGCGAGATGCTCGGCACGCCCAACTACATCAGCCCCGAGCAGGCCCTGGGCCACGCGGCAACGGGTGCCAGCGACCTCTACGCGCTCGGTGTCGTCGCTCACGAGATGCTCGTCGGACAGCGGCCCTTCGACCGGGGCACGCCGATCGCGACGGCCCTGAGCCACGTCAACGAGGCGCCCCCGCCGCTGCCCGACACCGTGCCGGAGGATCTTCGCGTCCTCATCACCGAGTGTCTCGAGAAGGACCCCGAGCAGCGGCCCGTGAACGCGGCCGCCGTCGCCGTACGCCTCGGGCTGGGTGACCAGGAGCTGCGGGGCCTCGCGCTGGGGCTCGCCACCGCCATCAACGGCTCCCCTGCCGACCTCATCGAGAACGTCGAAGAGCTCGCCGAGGAGGTCGGCCAGACGACCGGCGCCGAACGCGCTGCGGGCGTGTCTGGTCCCCTGCCCGGCGTGGGCGACGAGGCCGACGACGGGCTCGAACCGACCCGGGCGATGCCCACGCCGACGTCGACGCCCCTGCCGTCCCAGCGCGAGGACACCGCCCGCGGGGCCTGACGGCCTGCACGCGAGAGGATGGGCAGATGGCGACCCTGCCGCTCTTCCCGCTGTCCACGGTGCTCATGCCGGGGGCGAAGCTCCCGCTGCAGATCTTCGAACCGCGCTACGTCCAGCTGCTCCACGACCTGCTCGACGGTCAGGACGAGCGGCCCCCGGTCTTCGGCGTCGTCGCGATCCGGGAGGGCTTCGAGGTCGGCGACGACGCGGTCAAGGCCCTCCACCCGGTCGGGTGTGGGGCGCTGCTCACGCAGGCCGCCGCCCTGGAGGGTGACCGTTTCTTCATCGTCTCCGAGGGCATCGACCGGTTCCGCCTCGACGGTGTCGACGACACCGCAGGCACCCCGTACTCGACCGCGCGGGTCACGTGGCTGACCGAGTCGGACGGCGACGCCACGAAGCTCGACGCGCTCGCCGCCGCGCTACGCACCGAGCTCACGGCGTTCGCCGCGGCCCTCGGCAAGGAGCCCGAGCCGGCCGAGCTGCCCGACGACCCACGCGTGCTGGCGTATGCCGTGCCCGACACCGTCAGCCTCGACGTGGCCGACCGGCAGCGCCTCCTCGAGTGCACCGACACGGCGTCGCGGCTGCGGCTGGGCCTGCAGCTGGTGCGACGCGAGAGCGAGTTCGCGGCCACGCTCGGCGCCGTCGCCCCGCCTGCGCTTCCACCCTTCGGCCTCAACTGACGCGGCGCTCCCGTCGGGAACTGGGCACTCGACGAGAGTCGCCGTCGAGTGCCCAGTTGTCGAGAGTCATGCGAGGGTCTGGACGAGCTCGGTGACGACGACCCACGTCGCGAAGGCGCACACGACCACGAACGAGCCGTTCCAGACCGGGCGGGGCAGGCGCGTCAGCGAGGCCAGCACGCCCGGGTCGCTGCCGCGGCTGCGGTCCTTGAGCACCGCACCGAGATGGCGCCAGGCGCCGACGAGCAGCACCACGCCGAGCCCGACGAGCACCTGTGGCTGGAGCGCGTCGTCGCGCCACCACCACAGCGCCGCCGACCCGCCGACGGCCACGAGCATGACGACCACCGTCAGCGCCGAGCGCACCCGCACCAGCGCGAGGAGCAGGACGGCGAGTCCGGCGGTCACGAGGGGCGCCGACCAGCCGCGGCCGGCCGCCCAGACCATCCCGGCACCGAGCAGCGCCGGCATCGGGTAGCCCGCCCACGTCGACGCGACCCGGCCGGGGCCGCGGACGGGGCCCCGGGTCACGGCGTGCCCCGACATGTCGCCGCGGAGCACGAAACCCGTGAACTGCCGGCCGACGAGCATCCCGACGACGGCGTGCCCGAGCTCGTGCACGAGGGTCACCGCGAGACGCACGACACGCCACAGCGGCTCGACCACGATGAGCACGAAGGCGACG
>JABFXB010000081.1 GCA_013361975.1 Dermatophilaceae bacterium | reverse complement strand
TCACCCCATCTCGCAAACCGCCCGCAGTCGCCGCTTCGTCATCGCCCCCGTGCGTCTGTGGGGCGGTTGCGAGGGGTACGGATAGGCTCGTCGGGTCGGGGAGCCAGCACGCTGTCAGGCAGTCGACGAGAGTCGGTTTGCCACCGACGGCTGTGACAGTGAAACATTCAATGACATTCGGGGTCGTGACAGTGAGCACGACCCGTCCTTCGTCCCAGGGGAGAGACCATGACCGACAACGCCTCCGCGCTGAGCGGGGACTGGGACTTCGACCCGGCCCACACCCGGATCGGGTTCTCGGCCCGCCACGCGATGGTCACGACCGTGCGTGGCTCGTTCAACGACGTGACCGGCCGCTTCTACGCAGACCTCGACGACATGTCGAAGTCCTACGCCGAGGTGACGCTCAAGGCCGCCAGTGTCGACACCCGCAACCAGCAGCGCGACGACCACCTGCGCAGCGCCGACTTCTTCGACGTCGAGAAGTGGCCTGACATCCGCTTCGAGAGCACCCAGATCGAGGAGATCGAGGAGAACGCCTACATGGTGGCCGGGCGCCTGACGATCCGCGACATCACCAAGCCGGTCTCGATCCCGCTCGAGCTCATGGGTGTGCAGACCGACGCGTTCGGTGCGCTGCGCGCCGGCTTCGAGGGCTCGCGCCGCATCAACCGCCGCGACTTCGGCCTCGAGTGGAACATGCCGCTCGACGCAGGTGGCGTGCTCGTCTCAGAGAAGATCTCGCTCGAGTTCGAGATCTCGGCGGTCAAGCGCACCAACGACAACCAGGGCTGACCCGGCGCACCTCCGAAGGGTCTCGCTCACGCGGCAGGACCCTTCGTGCGCACGTCGGCGACGTGCGACATCGCCTCGCGCAGCTCTCCGAGCCAGTCGCTCTCGTGCTGCCCGACGAGCTTGACGCACCAGGCGAGCGCCTCGGCGCGTGACCGCGCGACGCCGGCGTCGACGAGGGTGTCGAGCACCAGCCGTTCCCGCTGTCGCAGCCGGGTCATCGTCGGGGCCGCGACGTGGGTGAACAGCTCGGTGCGGTCGCCGAGGCGCACCGCCCACGAGACCTTGCGGTCGAAACGGTGCTCGGCCTCGCGCGCGATCTCCATGCGTCGGCCGCGGGTGTCCTCCCGGAACGCCTTGGTGCGGCCGGCGCGCGCCTCGTCGCGCTCGGCGTCGCTCGACCCATCGGGCAGGTCGACGTCGTCGACCGTGAGCACGACCGTGATCTCCTCGCGGTCGACGGTGATCTCGGGAGGCGTCGAGCGCCACTCCTCGGGCAGTCGGCCGACGAACCAGCCGCGCACTCGCTCCAGTGCTTCGTTCGTAATCATGTAATCAGAATTACTCCATTACGAGGATGGGTCAACGGGTTACGCCTCGGGCAGAGCTCCGAGGACGTATGCCGTCCCGCTCGGCACGACGGCATACGTCCTCGGGGGCCGTGACGTCCAGGTCAGGGCGTCGCGGCCAGCTCGGGCTCCGCCTCCGGGGCGCGCTCGGTGGAGTCGGCGCGGGCACCGAGAGCGCGGTCGTCGCGGGCGAGCCGGCTCGGCCACCACATCCGCCCGCCGATGTCGAGGTTGAGGGCCGTGACGAGCACCGACCTGACGACGAGGGTGTCGAGCAGCACGCCGAGTGCGACCGCGAAACCGATCTCGGCGAAGGCGACGATCGGCATCGTCGCGAGCACCGCGAACGTGCCGGCCAGCACCAGCCCGGCGGACGTGATGACGCCTCCGGTGGCGGCGAGGCCGATGAGCGCCCCGCGCCGCGTCCCGACCTGCTTGGCCTCCTCGTGGACGCGCGTCATGAGGAAGATGTTGTAGTCGATGCCCAGCGCGACGAGGAAGACGAAGACGAAGAGCGGCAGCGACGAGTCGGCACCTGCGAAGCCGAAGACGTGGCGGAACACCAACGCGGACAAGCCGATTGCGGCTCCGAACGACAGCACGACGGTTCCGATGAGGACCAACGGAGCGGTCACCGCCCGCAGCAGCAGGATGAGGATGAGCAGCACCACCCCGAGGATGACCGGGATGATCCGCACGTTGTCGTCAGCGCTGGCCCGGAGTGTGTCGGCACGGGTCGCGGTGTCGCCACCTGCGATGGCGTTCGCGCCGGGCACGGCCTTGATCGCGTCACGGATGCGGTCGAGCGTGGCGGTCGCCGCATCCGAGTCCGGAGCGTCCTTCAGGGTCGCCTGGATCAGTGACCGGCCGTTGCGCGAGACGGCCGGTGCGACGGTGTCGACGCCGTCGACGCCCTTGACGGCGGTCGCGACCGCGCCTGCCTTCGGCTCGTCGGCGAGCACGAGCACGGGCGACCCGGCTCCGGCGGGGAAGTGCTTCGCCGCGATCTGTTCGCCGATGACCGAGGGCGGCGCCGTGTAGTACGAGTCCTTGTTGGACAGCCCGACGGCGTTCAGCTGCAGCACGCCGACCGAGGCGACCACGAGCAGCAGCGACGTCACGACCCAGGTGCGCCGCGGGGCGCGAGCGATGCGGGCGCCGATGCGGGCCCAGACGCCGTCACGGGTGTGGTCGACCGAGCCGAACGTCGGGCGCACCGGCCAGAAGACCCAGCGACCGAGCACGACGAGCAGCGCCGGCAGCAGGGTCAGCATGACGAGCAGGCCCACGGCGATGCCGATCGCGGCGACGGGCCCCAGCCCCTTCGTCGAGCTCATCGTCGCGAAGAGCAGGCACAGCATGCCGGCGATCACCGTGGCGCCGGAGGCGATGATCGCGGGGCCCGCCCGGTGGAGCGCCACGGCCATCGCCTGGTGGCGGTCCTCGTGGCGTCGAAGCTCCTCGCGGTAGCGGGCGACGAGCAGCAGGGCGTAGTCGGTGCCGGCGCCGAAGACGATGACGGTGAGGATGCCGGAGCTCTGCGCGTTGACGGTGAGCGCGTCGCCGTCGGCCAGGAAGTAGATGACGCCCTGCGCGACGAAGAGCGCGGTGCCGGCGGACAGCACGGGGACGAGCCACAGGACCGGGCTGCGGTAGGTGATGAGCAGGATGACGATGACGACGGCCATCGCGCTGTAGAGCAGCTTGCCGTCGATGCCCGAGAACGCCTCGGACGAGTCCGCCGCGTAGCCGACCGGGCCGGTGACGTGCATCGACAGGCCGGCCGGGGTGTCCTTCGCGGCGTCGTGCATCTTGGTCACGGTGGCGCCGAGCGAGTCCCAGCCGGCATCGCCGGCGTCGACCGGCACGATGACCTGCAGGGCCTGCTTGTCGGCCGACGGGATGGGGCCGATCGCGTCGCGCTTCACCGTGTCGATCGCGTCGAACCGGGCGACCTGGGCCGTGACTGCCGCGAGGTCGGCCGGGGTGATGCCCGAGGGGCGCTCGTAGACGACGACGGCGGGGAACTCGTTCTTGCTCTGGAAGTCCGCGATCTGGTCGACGACCTTGGTCGACTGCGCGTCCTGCGGCAGCCAGGAGGCCGCTTCGTTGTTGAGCGCGTCCGGCAGCTTCGACGCGGGGCCGAACATCAGGCCGAGGACGAGGATCCAGAAGCCGACGACGAGCCACTTCGACACCCGCGTCGACGGGATTCGCGCGAAGCGTCCGATCTCACCGGTTTTGTTCTCTTGCATCGTGATTGCCCCTCTGCTGGAGTCAGGCCGCGCGCCCGCGACCCGCATCCACGCTAGGACCGTCGCACGGTCGCGCACAGGGGTTGGCGGCAGAATCGGGGTCTGCCTCAGGGTGGGCTCCGGGTTGACCCTGACCGGAGGCCAGGAACGCCACACGGGTGCGAGCCGCCTAGCATGGGTGCTCGTGCAGTTCCTCAACGGCCTCCAGCCCCAGCTCGACCTCACCTACGACGACGTGTTCATGGTGCCGAGCCGCTCGTCGGTGACGAGTCGTCTCGACGTCGACCTCTCGTCCGTCGACGGCTCGGGCACGACCGTCCCGCTCGTCGTGGCCAACATGACGGCCATCGCCGGCCGCCGCATGGCCGAGACGGTGGCCCGCCGCGGCGCCATCGCGGTCATCCCGCAGGACATCCCGGTCGACGTCGTGCGCGACGTCGTCGGGTGGGTCAAGCAGCGTCACCTCGTGCACGACACCCCGATCACGCTCGAGCGGCACATGACGGCGGGCGAGGCCCTCGTGCTCATCGGCAAGCGAGCACATGGTGCGGCCGTCGTCGTCGACGGCCCGAAGCCGGTCGGCATCGTCACCGAGAAGGACCTCACCGGCGTCGACCGCTACACCCAGGTGCACGACGTCATGCACGAGGACATGGTCGTGCTGCCCGAGAGCATCGATCCGCAGGAGGCGTTCGAGCGGCTGTCGGCGGCCCGCCGCAAGGTGGCGCCGGTCGTCTCGGAGCACGGCGAGCTCGTCGGCATCCTCACCCGGGGAGGAGCCGTGCGTGCCGGCCTCTACCAGCCGGCGGTCGACGCGCAGGGTCGTCTCCGGGTCGCCGTCGCCGTCGGGATCAACGGCGACGTGGCCGCCAAGGCCGACGAGGTCCTGGACGCCGGCGCCGACGTCCTCGTCATCGACACCGCGCACGGTCACCAGGACAAGATGATCGAGGCGCTGCGCGCCGTGCGGGCCCTCGACCCCGGCGTCCCGGTCGTCGCCGGAAACGTCGTGTCGGCCGCAGGCACCCGCGAGCTGATCGAGGCCGGTGCCGACATCGTCAAGGTCGGTGTCGGTCCCGGGGCCATGTGCACGACGCGCATGATGACCGCCGTCGGACGCCCGCAGTTCTCAGCCGTGCTCGAATGCGCCCGGGCCGCAAGGGAGCTCGGCAAACACGTCTGGGCCGATGGCGGCGTGCGTCACCCGCGCGACGTCGCTCTGGCGCTGGCGGCCGGTGCCTCGAACGTCATGATCGGCTCGTGGTTCGCCGGCACCCTCGAGTCGCCCGGTGACCTCTACACCGACAACGACGGCCGCCAGTACAAGGAGTCGTTCGGCATGGCGAGCTCGCGCGCCGTGCGCAACCGCACGGCCACCGACTCCGAGTACGACCGCGCCCGCAAGTCCCTCTTCGAGGAGGGCATCAGCACGGCGCGGATGTACATCGACCCCGCCCGGCCCTCCGTCGAGGACGTCATCGACCAGATCGTCGCGGGCCTGCGCAGCAGCTGCACGTATGCCGGTGCGCGCAGTCTCGAGGAGTTCCACGAGCGGGCGGTCGTCGGCCTCCAGAGCAC